>NZ_JBITHE010000001.1:979751-1169935 GCF_044457665.1 Streptomyces sp. NPDC050535 | reverse complement strand
GCCCCCACAACCCGCTCCCACACGTGGGTCGACCCCGTCTCCGAACCCCTCGGCCCGGGAGACGACAACAGCGCCCAGCGGGAGAACGACGCGGTGGCGGCCCGCATGTGGCAGATGCCGCCCGGACGCCAACAGCACGACTCCGACGACGACTCCGACGGAACGAACTCGGACGAATCCGACTGGAGCGCACCGTCCCCCACCCCAGCCGCGACCACGTCGCTCCACACGGCGGCGTTTCCCCCGCCCACCGCCGCACCGACACCGACCTATACGGGACCGGCACCCACACAACCCGCAACTCAGCCGGGCACACCTCCGCCTGCACCGGCCGCGCTCTCGCTCGATGACCTGCCGACAGGTCCCTTCAACGCCGCGACGCTCTGGTCGAACGCTCCGGAACTGCCCGACTTCGGGGTGATCACCTTGGGGGACGGCAAGACGTACCCGATGATCTATCCGGGCGGCCGGGCGATCACCGAGTGGGCGGACCCGTACGAGGGCGTGAATGCCTACGACCACGGCTTGGTGACGACAGATCAGTACTTGACGCTCATAGTGCAGCGCGCCGAAAGCACCGTCGCCGACGCCGACGCCTCCGGGATCGAGAAGGCGGCCGCGGAACGTCTGCTGAAGACGAACTCCCTGCTTGAGGCGGACGGTTGGCTCCCGGAGTACCGCACCGAGTTCCTGCGGATGCAGATGCTCATCGGGGAGAGCGACCTGCTGGACGGCCTGCCCGCGCGGCTGGAGCCGGACAGCGGCCTCGGCGGGCCGTGGGCGCTGACCGACCCCGCCGATACCGCCCCACCGGCGGACCGTGCGGTGGGCGGATCCTTGCGCGGTGAGAACGGAGTGTCCTCCCGGTTCCACTCCTGGCTGAACGAGAACGGCGGGGACAGCAACTGGCTGGCGGAGTGGTCGGTCGGTCAGGCCGGTGGGTCCATCCACCCCAGTTCGCAGTACTTCAAGGTGATGGTCAGTCACTTCCGCCCTCCACGGGCCGCCGAGGGCTATCACATGTCCCGCCTCGACATGCAGAGCAGCCTCGTCCGCGGCGACGTGTGGCAGGACGAGCACGGCAGAGACTTCCCGGTGACGGCTTTCTCCTCGGCGTACGTCCGTAGCGTGGCTGCTCAACACGCTTTCACCTACGAGATGTTGCAGCGGGTGAAGATCCCGAACGTCGACGCGGAGCGGGGGATCGTACAGCTGATCCGTCTGGAGGAGCGAAGCCTGCTCGCGCAGTACAACGAGACCATGCCTCCGGTGGGAGGCCCGGTGCACATGAAGCGCGGTCCGGCGGAGTCGTACAGCCTCTTGGAGCCGTACAAGGACCCCGCGGACGAGAGCAGCCACACACTCGGCCCCTTCTGGGTCACGTCCCAACAGGTGCCGCTGCACCGTGTGTTCGGCACCTACCTCCAGAGCCGGGCCGTCTCCGACGGAGAGCCCTGGTCGGAGCACACGCTCTTCCTGCGTGAGGACGAGAACGAGTTCCTCGCGCTGGGCGAAGGCGCGCCCAGCGTCTACCACGGCACGAACGTGCCGCCCCTCCTGCCCGTCACCGCCACCACCTCTCAGGGCGTCTCACCTCGGGCACCCGTGGCCGGTCAAGAGTCCGGCGGACAGCGGCAGACGGCCACTCCGGAGCACGGCGCCCAGGGCCCGTCGGCCGGGCCGACCACCCTGGACGAGGAGATCCGCGCCGCGGAACGGCTCAGCCGTACGGCCGACGCGAACGTCGCGCACATCGAGCGCAACCACCCCGCCGAACGGCAAGGCGTACGTCCGGACGAGATCCGCGCCGGCGAGGCCCGGCGGACCCTCGAACGGCTGCGGGAGGCCAAGGCGTCGCTCGGCACGGAGCCTGCGGGGGACGAGGCTCAGCAGAACGATCTCGCCAAGGCCGCTCGGGCACGCAGGTACGCCGCGGAGAAAGCCTTGGAGGAGGCGGGCCGACGCGCCGATGAATTGCGGGAGTTGCTCGACTCAGCGCGTGAACAGCAGCGCACCGCGGCCCGCGCGCAGCGGGTCGCCGCCGGACGCCTGGCGGGGCTCGCGGCCGACGTGAACGACCTACGGGGCGAGGCGTCGGTCGAGATGCCGACGGGATCACTCGCGCGTACGCCGGCCCAGTGGCCCGACCCGGGTGCCCGGCCCAACCCGCCAAGAGGCGTCACCGTCAACGCCGTTCCGGTCGGCGACGGCACCGTTCCGCTGACTCCCGAGGAGTCGTTCTCGGCAGCGTTGTTGCGGGGGGTGAGCCCGGACTCCGCCCTCGTGCCGGGCGGCGGAGGCCGCGACGCCCTCAACCTCTGGCTGTCCGAGCGCATCTCGGCACTCGAAACGGACGGTGCCCCCGTGCCCGGCCTGCCCACCGGTGAGGACACGGCCGACCTGGACGAGATGCGCGCACTGGGCGTCGCCCTCGGACCGGGCCAGGTGGCCGAGGCAAGCCTCATGGGCGGTCGGATCGCCGTATCCGCCGCACAGTTGGACATCGGGCAGCGGATCCAACTGCTCGTCAACCGGGCCGCGCCCGGCTCCTATCCGGAGACACTGGCCGCGCTGACAGCGGTGACCTCCGGCCGGAGCGTGGTGATCGTCGACCAGGACGGCGTCGAGCACACTCAAGGGACCGGAACCGGTGAGCCGATTCGGATCATCTTCGACGGCGTGCGGTATTCGACGCCCCCTCAACCCGCGCAGGAGACCTGAGACATGGCCTGTGCGACTCCGCAGCACACCACGGGAACCGCTGGAACCCACCCCCACAGCCGCTTCGCCAGGAGGACGTCTTGACCGCCGCACCGCACACATCCGGGTCCGCGAGTTCCGAGGGTGAGGCAGCCACGGCGGCCACCACCGCGCCGGACGAGGCCTCGGAGCCGACCGCCGCGTCGGCGGGGCCATCGGCCGTCGCGGCCTCCGCCTCGGTCGTTGAACCGGGCACGGAACCGGGTGGCGAGCCGGCCCGCAGACCTGTCGGCGGCACGGAGCCGGAAGCGGAGTCGGAGGAGGAGGCAGGAGCGGCGGAGTCGGCAGAAGCGGAGTCGGCCACGGGCTCCGCCGCAGCCGCCCCCGACTCCGAGGAAGCCCCTGACTCCGAGGCCACCCCCGAGCCGGACACCGAGTCAACGGCAACGGCGGCGTCCTCGACGCCCGCGGCCGCGCAGGCCGAAGGCGCGGCCGGCGCGCCGGCTGCCGAAGGCGCCACCCCGGAGGCCGACGCCGAGGCGGCCACCGTCACCTCCGTGGACGGCTCCGGAGCGGACGCCGCTCGGGAGGGGCAGCCAGGCCGGCCGCCGCGCACCATCCTGGCGGCCGCCGCCATAGCGGGGGCTCTGCTGGTGTCCGTGCCCTTCCTGATCAGCATGCGTAACGACAACAGCGACGGCGTCCGGGTCGGTGGTTCCGGCGACACCGCGGACACCGTCCTGACGGATCCGTTCGACGGTGCCCCGGGCTCCTTCGAGTCGGCCGCACCCGTGACGGGCAAGCGCAAGTCGGGCTCGCCCGAAGCGAACCCGCCGCACGGCAACCGGTCGGGCTCGACGAAGTCCGACGTGTCCGGAGGCTCGTCCGGCTCGGGCGGGAGCGGATCCACGAAGGGAGACTCCAAGTCGGGCAAGTCCTCCTCGAAGAGCGGTGACAAGACGAAGAGCGGCACCTCGTCGAAGTCCCCCTCCAAGTCCTCATCGTCGTCCTCGTCCTCCGGCAGTGGCGGCACGTCGAACTCCGGCACCTCCACCACCGCGCCGACCACGACGGTGGCGGCCGGTGTTCTCGTCTACAGCCATGACAGCGGCCGGTGCGTCGACATCGTGGGCGACAAGGGCAAGGACGGATCCCCGCTGGAGATCTGGGACTGCAAGGGGAAGAACTGGCAGAAGTGGGATTTCCGGTCCGACGGGACCGTCCGTTCCATGGGCCTGTGCATGGACATCGCCTGGGCCTCGACGGACAACGGGGCCCAGATCCAGCTCTCCAAGTGCAACGGGGGCTGGGCCCAGAAGTTCAAGGTCAACTCCTCGCACGACCTCGTCAACACGAAGATCGGCAAGTGCGTCGACGTCAAGGACAACGGGACCGCCAACGGCACGCGGCTCCAGCTGTGGACCTGCAGCGGCGAGAAGAACCAGAAGTGGAGCAAGCGCTGACCGGACCGCGGGGATCACACGGGACGACCGCCCGGCGCCGTCGTCCCACCGCGCTCCGCCGGACGCGGGTCGTCCCACCTGTCGGCCCGGCCGCCGCCACGGTCACCACGGTCACCACGGTCACCACGGTCACCACGGTCACCACGGTCACCACGGTCACCAGAAATGATCAGAGGGCCTGTCGAATTCCTCCGACAGACCCTCTGAGCTGCGACTTCGCAAAGTCGGGACGACAGGATTTGAACCTGCGACCCCTTGACCCCCAGGAGTGAGAGTCAGAAGCATTATCCGTAAATAACGGGCTAAAGATGGGCGCACACAGTGCGTGCGGGCACCTGACGTGCGCCACCGGGCACACCGTGTGGTCCCCAACTGGTCCCCAGGCCAGCCCCCGTAGAGCCCTGCGACAGGACCCCAACCTCGCCGCGCTCGCACCAGGCCGGCGCCATCGCTCCACCGACTGGTCGCCCACCCGCAGAGCGGTCGCGACTTCGCGGTTCGCCGCCGTGCCCTCGATGCGACGACTCCGTGAACCCAGGCCGCGAACCGTCGTCCGAGTGATGAATCAACTTGCCGGGCGCGTGGGGATGACCGTCGCGGTCGCGCTGCCAGATGCCCATCCCCACTGCGTCCAGGACGAGTTGGGTCTCCTTACTCATCGCGGCGGACCAGTCGACGATGCGGCGGGAGAAGGTGTCCACGACGAACGCGACGTAGACGGTGCCGGCCCAGGCCGCGACGTGCGTGAAGTCCGCGACGCAGGCGCGGTTCGGCGCGTCGGCGACGAAGTCGTGGTCAAGATGGTCCGGGACCCCTTCGGCGGCAAGGTCGGCGATGGTGGTGCTGACCTTCCGGCCGCGCACGGCTCCGGTGATGCCGAGCTCGCGCATGAGGCGTTCGACGGTGCAGCGGGCCACGGCGTGGCCCTGCCGGTTCAGCTCCCGTCAGATCTTCCGGGCCCCGTGGACGCGGTAGTCGGCGTCGAAGATCTCCTTGATCAGGTCCTTTGAGTTCCGTGTCCCGCAGCTGGCGGGCGGAGGGATTTTCCTGGCGCTGCGTGTGGGCGTAATTAGCGGGGGGGGCGATGCTGCACGTGCTAGGTGAGCGCAGATGTGGCCGGTCGAGCTCGGCCGCCAAGAAACCTGCTGCGGCTTTGAGGATCTCGTTCGCCCGCTTCAGCTCAGCGTTCTCCTACTTCAACGCCTTGACCTGCGTGGACTCCTCCGTGGTCATCCCAGGCCGAGTGCCGCTGTCGATCTGGTCCTGGCGGACCCACGAACGCAGCGTCCCGGTCGAACCGATCCCCAGCCTGGACACGCCCGACCTCTCGAGGCGGGGACAGTGCATGTCAGCGACCAACCGGTCAATGACGAGCCCAACATGCCCTTCGGTGGTGTGGAGGCGAGCGGCCGGCGGCGCTTCGGCATGGGCTTCGCGGCGGAGGAGTGCGGCGAACTCCGCTGGATGACACTGCGCGGTGAGCCTCGCGACTTCCCGTTCGGACAGAGCCGCAGCAGAGCATGACGCGGGGCCCGGCCGGTCCACGGCACACTCGCGGACCGGCCGGGTGCAGTCCGCCTCGTCAGCCTCCGCTGGAGACAGACCACTTCTGGTTGGATGCGGCGGTGCAGCTCCACAGCTGGACCTTGGACCCGTTCGCCGTGGCCGTACCGGTCACGTCGAGACAGAGTCCGGACAGGTCATTGGTGATGCTGCCGTCCGCGTGGAAGGTCCACTTCTGGCTGGAGCCGCCGTTGCAGTCCCAGGTGATGACCTTGGTTCCGTTGGTGGTGCCGTTCGCGGCCGCGCCGAGGCACTTGCCCGCGACCTGGAGTTCACGGCTCGCCGAGTAGAGGTAGGACTGGTTGGCGTTCGCGGACGTGCAGTCCCAGATGTACTGCTGGACACCGTTGGCCGGGTTGCCGGTGTCGTCCAGGCACCGGTTCGAGCCCTGGCCGACGATCTGGGCGGCGGCCGTCTGCGCGCCCCGGGTGAAGGTCGCCGTGGCACCGGCGGGCAGGGTGTACTGGAAGGATCCGGCGTTGTTCCAGGTGACCGTGAATGCGGTACTGCTGGTGTTGTTGTTGTGCGCGACCAGCACCTCACCGCCGTCGGGGTTCTTGTAGGTCTGGGCCCAGACGTTGCCGCCGTCGCTGTAGCCGATGCGCGTGGCGCCGGGGGCGACGAACTTCGAGAACTGGCCCAGCTGGTAGTAGTTGTTGGTGTAGGTGGCCTTGCCGGTCGCCTGGTCGATGGTGACCAGGCCGGTGCAGTTGTCGCAGCCGACGCCCATCTTCGGGCCGCCGTTGATGTCGAGCGCCAGGTTCCACAGCAGGGCGCCGCTCGCCCAGTTGAAGGTGGACTCCAGGGCGAGCTGGGCGGCGTTCATCGGGGCGATGCCCGGGCCGGTGGAGCACTCGCTCTCGTAGAGACGCTTGTCAGGGTAGGAGTTGTGGATCGTGGTCATCCTGCCGAGGTCGTTCTG
The DNA here is from genome assembly GCF_044457665.1 of Streptomyces sp. NPDC050535. Classification (NCBI taxonomy): domain Bacteria; kingdom Bacillati; phylum Actinomycetota; class Actinomycetes; order Kitasatosporales; family Streptomycetaceae; genus Streptomyces; species Streptomyces sp. NPDC050535. Next base: position 1,163,287 of record NZ_JBITHE010000001.1, on the reverse strand, counting down.
GTAACAGTGCCACGCCGTGCCGTACATCGCGTCGCGTGCCGCCTGGTTGCCCATCAGCGTGTTGGCGTAGTTGACGTCCACGTGGTCGGCGTCCCCGCCAATGATCTTCGTGTCGGCCAGACCGGCCTGCGCCAATGCCGGGGCGAGGCCGTCGGCGATGAATCTCGCCTCGTCGCCCGCGGCCCACAGCATGGCCGAGTACGTCGCTGGTGAGATCGTCGGCTCGTTCTGCGGGGTGATGCCCCAGACGTTGACGCCCTTGGCTTTGTACTCCTGCAGGAACTTGACGTAGTACTGCGCCAGCGGGCCGTACATGTCGGACCTGAGCGTGCCGTTGCCCTGGCCCAGCATCGTGTTGGTGGTCTTCATCCAGGCCGGCGGGCTCCAGTTGTTGGCGAAGAGCTTCATCGCCGGGTTGAGCGCCTGGGCCTGCTTGATGATCGGGATGATGTAGGCGTCGTCGTGCGCGGTGGAGAAGTTGGCCAGTGTCGGGTCGGCGATGCCGCCGTTGTCGTCGTAGGAGTAGGTGGAGGGGTTGCTCGCCGGGGTCGCCGTGTAGTCGGAGGAGCCCATCGGCACCCGCATCAGCGACAGGCCGATGCCGGAGCCGCGGGTGAACAGGTCACGCATCACCCGGTCGCGGGTGGTGGCGTCGAGCTTGTTCTGCAGGAGGTAGGCCGAGGTGTCGCTGAAGGCGGCGCCGAATCCGTCGATGGTCTGGTAGGACTGCGTGTCGTCCACCGTCAGGTTCACGCTGCCCGAGGACACCACGCCGAGAGCGATGCCCGGCTGCGGGGTCAGGGCCTGACTCAGGTCCGACGTGGTCAGAGTCACGCCGATCGTGTCGCTCGCGGCCTGCGCGGGCGACGGGGCCAGAGCCGCCATCCCGCCTGTGACGGCCAGCGTCAGCGCGGCAACCTGTGCGCTCAGCCTGCGAAGTGATTGTCTCGTCTGCATGGAAGCGTCCCTCTTCACTTGGTGGTCAGGGTCGTCTGCCTCGGGCGCGGGCCGGTCCGGAGCCGCTCTTCGGGGCGGTCGGCCCACGCAACCCAGCCGCAGTCGCGGTGCGTTGCTGCGGCGAGGGGTCTTGCCTGTTCGCATGGCCTGGTGCGGGCCGGGGTTCGGCACCGCACCGGGCCATGGGCTCTGGGGAACGGGTCAGACGGGGCTGATGGTCCACTGCAGGTTGGTGCTGTTGCCCCACTCCCACTGCTTGGTGACGGAGCCCTCGGCGACGTTGCCGCCGCCATCCAGGAGCTTGCCCGTGGTGCGGTTGGCGATGTTGTACTGACCGCCTCCGCGGTGGGTGATCTTCCACTGCTGGTTGGTGTGGCCGTTCCAGGCCAGCTGCTTGCAGGTGGCGCCGTTGCTGGTGGCGCCCCAGCTGTCGGCAACCATGCCGTTGGTGCGGTTGACCAGCTTGTAGTAGCCGCTGCCGACCTCGACCGCCTGCCACTGGAGGTTGGCGCTGTCGAAGTAGTGCCACTGCTTGAGGTCGGATCCGCCGGCGACGTTGCCGCCGCTGTCCAGGGCCAGGCCGTCGGTGTAGTTGATGATCTTGAGGTAGGCCGACGGGTTGAACTGCACCTTCAGCGAGGTGATCTTGTCGTTCTGGCCGGTGACCCGCAGGTCGGCGTTGTCGGCGGTGAACGTCCACTGGGTGCCGGTGAAGTTGTCGCCGGAGTAGGCGACGACCTGCTGGCCCGGGGCGAGCTTCAGCGAGGTGATGCTGAGCGCGGGCATCCCGTGCAGGCCGAGTTGGTCGGCGGTGTAGTCGCCCAGGCCGAGAGCGGCGGAGGTACCGGCGTAGTTGACGTCCGTGCAGACCAGGGCACCGTCGACCGGCTGCAGCGTGGGAATCTGGCCGGAGAAGGCCAGCTTCAGCACGTACATGGGGGCGGAGAACGGTGCCGACGACGGCAGGGTCACCGTGAGCCCTGACCCGTCCTGGGTCCGGTTCGGGAGGTCGATGTAGGTGCCGGCCGTGCTGTCGAGCAGCTTCACCGAGGTCAGCGAGCCCAGGCTGATGCGGCTGGAGCTGAGTGTCCTGACGGTCAGCGAGCTGCCGGGATAGCCGAGGACCGTGGCGTACACGGTGGTGTTCGCCTTGTTCCGTGTGAAGCGGATGTCCTGGGCGGTGCCGGTCGTGGGGTTCATGAACGTGCCCCCGCCCATCTTCGTCGGGCCCTCGCCGTAGGCGGTCCAGGCCCGGGTCGAGTAGACGGACTCGCCGAAGCGCCCCAGGTAGTCGCCGATGCCCAGCAGGATGTCGCGCTGGCCCTGGGGGATGGTGCCGTCTGCCTTGGGCGCGATGTTGAGCAGGACGGTTCCGTTCTTGCTGATCCGGTCGATCATCGCGTGCAGCAGCAACTGGGCCGTGTAGTAGCCGATGCCCTCCGTGTAGCACCAGCTGGTGCTGGAGACGCTGTCGTCGGTGAGCCAGTAGGGCGAGGTGACGTCGGCCGGGCCGCCCCGCTCGTAGTCGAAGACCTCACCGTGGCTGTTGAAGCCGTCCTTGTAGCTGGCGACGACCTCCCTGCCCCAGGAGTTGGCCTGGTTGTAGTAGTAGGAGAGGAAGTTCAGCAGCTGCGTCTCGGCGATCTCGTCCAGGTGGACGTCCTGGTAGACGATGTCCGGCTTGGCCAGGTCGATGACCTCCTTGAGCTTGTCGTACCAGAGTTGGTCCTCCGTGGTCTTGCCCAGCTGCCCGTAGAGCTTCTTCAGGCTTGTGTCGGACTGTGCCGGGGCGGCCTCGAAGTAGCCGAGGTAGTTGTAGGCGTGGTGCATCGACACCAGCAGCTTGAGGTTCTTCGCCCGGACGGCGTCGGTGAACAGCTTCAGCAGGTTCAGCTTCGGCCCCTTGGCGACCGAGTTCCACTCGTTGACCTGGCTGTCCCACATCGAGAAGCCGTCGTGGTGCTCGGCGACCGGCCCGGCGAATCTGGCGCCCGCGTCCACGAACAGCTGCGCCCACTCGGCGGGGTCGAAGTTGCCGCCGGCCGACTTCAGCCTGGGCGCGAACTGGGTGTAGTTGCCCGCCTTGTCGTTCGCCCCGTTGATGAAGTTGTGGTAGGGCCACACGGACGGGTCGCCGTACGTGGCGATGTGGTGCTGGTTCACGCCACTGCCGCTGAAGTACATGTTGCGCGGGTACCACTCGCTGTCGTGGGCGGGGACGCTGAAGACGCCCCAGTGGAAGTAGATGCCGAACTTCGCGTCCTGGAACCACTCGGGAGACGCCGGGTGCTGGTTCACCGAGTCCCACGTGGGCGTGTAGGTGGACGGTGCGGCCACGGCGGGGCCTGCACCGAACAGCCCGCCCGCGACCACCGCCGCCGCGACGGCCGTGGTACCGGCGAGGAACTGTCGTCTGTTGATCGCTCTCGACATTGAGAGGCCTCCAAGGCAACTGAGTGTTCCGATGATTGACAGCGAGAAGTGCGGGAGGGGGCTCCAGCGTGGGTGTTCGGCGCCCGGGCAGGGCGGAGCCTTCGACATGGCGAGGCCACTCGGACGTGGTGGTCATGGCCGGGTTCGAGCCCCGGTACTCGGCCTGCCGACGTCCACCGGCGGACGGCCGGCCTCGGTCAGGCTCTCCGCCGGCCACCGCTCGACCGTGCAGATGTGGACGGCGGCGGCCGATGCGACGAGAACGGCGTCGCGGGCCTGCAGCGCGTGAAGGATCTCCTCGTGGTCCAGGTGTGCGCTGTCCAGCGAGCGTTCGACCTGGCTGCCGCGCGGAATCCGTACCCGCTGGGTCCGGCTGGATCACACCTGGCGCAGCATCGACAGCACGGGGTTGTCGACCGCTTCGACGATCCGGAGATGGAAGGCCGTGTCGTGGAGCACGAACTCCTCGACCGTGGCGGCGGCGCGGCCGCGGTCCAGGATTTTCCTGAGCGCTCTGAGGTCCCTGGCACCGAGTACCGCGGCCGCCGCCCCGGTGGCCGCCGGTTCCAGCATCCGGCGAACCTGGAGCAGTTGCAGCGCGATACGGGCCCTGGGAAACGTCCGCGGCGAAGGACAGCGTATGCAGAAGGTGGGGGTCCAGACCGGAGACGTACGTCCCGGAGCCCTGACGGACCACGAGGATCCGCCTGGCGGTAAGGGCTCGGACCGCCTCACGAAGGGTGCTGCGCGAGAGACCGAACTGCCCTGCTAGGGCTTCCTCGGTCGGCAGGCGGGAGCCCGGGGCGAGTTCGCCGTTGAGGATCATCGCTTTGATCCTTTCGATGGCCTCGTCCGTCAGGGACACGGGACTGCCTCCAGGGGGGCTGGCCCGCGCGTTTCCGAAACCCTGCTGGTCGATGGCGTGAAATACGCACCCGGTCACCCGTGACGCCCACAGCGCACATAAGATGCACCGACAAAACCGCAGCTCAGGTGCCCTTCATGACCGGTTCCAGGATCGCCACAAACTTCGTATGACGAGTCATGGGGAAGACATCGGCCTGGACGAGTCAAGGAAGAACCCAGGTCACCTTTCCGGTCTCACCCTGGTCGACGAGAGAGCCACGGCTTCTCGCCCGCCCCGCGGAAAGGCGAGAAGCCGTGTGTCTGGCCGCCTCAGCGAGAGGTCAGTTTCCACAGGTGGTCGGCGGTGCCGTTGTCAGACCACTGCAGGACCTGGGCGCCGGAGGATGTGCTCATCTGGTCGACGCCGAGCAGTCGCCCGCTGTTGTAGTTGGCGATCTTGTAGTAACCGTCGCGGGCCGGCATGACCTGCCAGAGGTGGTCGGCGGTGCCGTTGTCACCCCAGATCAGGGCGGTGCCACCGTCACTGGTGCCCGCGTTGGTGATGCCGAGCAGCAGGCCACTCTTCTGGTTGACGATCTTGTAGAGGCCCGAACCGGCGGCCGTCAGGGTCCAGTTCTGGTCGGTGCCGGTGGTGGACGTGGCCTGGACGACCGAAGTGCCTTGTGCGGTGGCCGCGTTGAGGGTGTCCAGGGCAAGGCCGCTGTTCTTGTTGGTGATCTGGTAGCGCCCTGCCAGCGACGTCGACGTGCCGCTGGGAGTGATCACCAGGTGGTAGCCGTCGGAGGCGTTCATCGTCACCGGCACGGTGATGGAACCGTTCGAGACGGAGTAGTCGATGTCGGAGATGGTGATCGGGCCGGGGGACGCGGTGGTGCGGCCGGTGCCGGGGCTGTACTCGAGCTTGACGTGGACGGTGCTGCCGAAGGCCGACAGGGAGGAGAGCCCGTTGACGGTGACGGCGCAGGAGCTGGTGCAGCCGCCGGTGATGACGCTGATCTGGTTGCCCGCGCCGTTGAGGGAGGCCAGACCATCGATGCCGGTCTGCGCGGGGGGCGTGGTGGTGAGCATGTTCCCGGACATGTCGCCGTACCACTTGTACGTCCAGTAGGAGCCGTTGGGCGAGCCGCCGGTGTCGGTCAGGGTATCGCCGAGGGTGCCGTAGTGGTTCCAGAAAGCCAGCTCGGCGTCGCGGACGCCCGCGCGCTCGAACTTGGCGGCGTAGCCGATGAGGGCACCGGAGTTGCCCGTTTCGGTGGGCGTGCCGTACTCCTCGATGTCGATCGGGCGCGGGCTGATGCCGAGGCTGCTCTCCAGCGAGCGGTAGGCCGCGACATGGGCGGCGATGCCGGAGCTGCCCTGGAGCTCGTGCCAGGCGATGACGTCGGGGACCGTACCGCTGGCCTTGGCGTCGGTGAGGAAGGTGGTCATCCAGGACTGGTTCCAGGCCGAGTAGCTCGGACCCTGGATCGGGGTCGTGGCGTCCTTGCTGCGCACCTCGTTGTACGTACGGGCCCAACCCGCGTCGAAGGCACCGGCGTTGGTCGTGTCCCAGGTCCAGTCGGGCTCGTTCCACAGCTCGTACGCGCTGATGTTCGTGGCGCCGGAGGACTTCACCGCGGCCACCTGCTTGTCGACGGCGGACAGCCAGTCGCTCCAGCTCACCCACTGGTAGGGGAAGTTCGGGTACCAGTCCGGCATCCGTACGACCACCTTGGCGCCCGCGTTGGCGGCCTTGGAGGCGACGACGAGGGCATCACCCGCGGGAGCGGGCTCTCCGTTGGGGAGCTGGCTGCCACCCGGCGCCATCTGGACGAAGGTGTTGGGCTTCAGGGGCTGCACGACGCTGTCGGCGGGTGTGCTCGCGCTCGACAGGCCGTAGAGGCTGCCCGTTCCGACGTGGGTCACGGACCGCAGGGTCTGCGCGGCGTTGACGACCAGGGTGGTGGACGCGGTGGGCGTGGCCTGCGCGGACGTACCCGTCAGGACGACGGCGGTGGCGGCCAGGGCTGTGGCCAGAGCGCCGGCGGTGGCGCGGCCGACAGGTGCTCTGTAACGGTGACGGGTACTCAGGTATGACATCAGCGGCTCTCCTGAGGGGGGGTGGGGATCTGGCGGTGGTCCGGGACACGCCGGGTCGGCTTGGGGGACCGGCCGACGGGCTCCGGGAACTTGGCCCCGCACAGCGGGTGACGGCTCTGTCTGGTCGGCCGGAGCGGCAGGGGCGGAACACGGCCCCTGCCGGGCGGCGGGCCACGGACGGTGGGCACGGCGGATCAGTCCTTGACCGCGCCGGCGGTCACGCCCGCGGCCACGTAGCGCTGGGCGAGGACCAGCAGGGCGGCAGCCGGGATCGACGCGACGACGGCGGTGGCCATGATCGAGTTCCACTCCTGGTTGTTGTTGCCGATGTACTTGTAGATTCCGAGGGTGATCGGCCGCCAAGTGCCGCCGCCGTCAAGGGTGTTGGCGAAGACGAAGTCGGACCAGGCCCACAGAAAGCTGAAGAGCGACACGGTGACCAGGGCGTTGCGGCTCACCGGCAGGACGATCGACCAGAAGGTGCGGAAGGTACCGGCCCCGTCGATGCGGGCGGCGGCGATGAGTTCGCCGGGGATGCCCGACATGAACGCGGTGAAGATCATGACGCCGAAGGGCACGGCGATGGTGGAGTCCGCGATGATCAGCCCCCACCAGGAGTTGAGGAGGCCGAGGTCGAGGAATATGCCGTAGAAGCCCATCGCCATGACGATGCCGGGGATCATCTGGGCGACCAGCAGGGCGAGTCCGAGGGTTCCGCCGCCCAGCGGGCGCAGTTTGGCCAGGGCGAATCCGGCCGGGGCGGCGAGGACGAGGGTGAGGGCGACCGTGCCCAGGCCGATGAGCAGGCTGGTGCCGAGGTAGGGCATCTGGTCGTTCAGGACGGCCCGGTAACCCTCGAAGGTGGGGTGGAGAGGCAGCAGGTCGGGTGGGGTCTTGCGCATGTCCTGCTGCGGGGTGAGGGACACGTTGATCATCCAGTACACCGGGAACAGCATCAGGGCGGTCAGCAGGACGCCGATGACGGTGTAACGGCACTTTCCCGTACGGGACTTCACGCTTCCTGCCTCCTCTGGACGCGGATGTAGAGCAGGCCGAAGACGAGCGCCATGAGGATGAGGATGTTGCCGACGGCCGCGCCGGGGCCGAACTTGGGCAGCAGCGTGCCGAAGCCGAGCTGGTACGACCAGGTCGCGAGGGTGGACGACGCGTCGCCCGGACCGCCTTTGGTCATGATCCAGATCAGGTCGAACACCTTGAGCGTGTAGACGAGTCCGAGGAGCAGGGTGATCGCCGACACCGGGCGCAGCAGGGGGAAGGTGATCCGCCGGAACTGCTGCCAGGCGCCGGCCCCGTCCAGGGACGCCGCCTCGTACAGCTCCCCCGGGATGTTCTGCAGGCCGCTGTAGAGGATGACCAGGTTGAAGGGGATGCCGATCCAGATGTTCGCGATGACGACCGAAGTCAGCGCCCAGTCCGGCGAGTTGAGCCAGTCCACCGGGGACACGCCCACCAGGTGCAGGGCGTAGTTGATGACACCGGACTCGCTGTTGAACATCCACGACCAGGTCGACGCCGACACGATCAGCGGCAGCAGCCACGGGATCAGGAACAGCGCGCGCAGGGTGGGCGCGAGCCGGAAGTGCCGGTTGAAGAAGACCGCGAGGGCGAGCCCGGCCGCGTACTGGAACGCGATCGACGCGAAGGTGAAGACCAGGGTGTGGCGCATCGCCGGGCCGAACGTGGGGTCGTCCAGGACGGTCCTGAAGTTGTCGAGGCCGGAGAAGGGCGCGTCTCCCTGCACGAACGACCGGACGGTGTAGTCGCGCAGGCTCAGGTCGAGGTTGCGGTAGAGCGGATAGAGGTAGAAGGCGGCGAGGTAGACGAGCAGCGGGGCGATGAAGGCCAGTGCGGTGAGCCGGCTGCCGCGGTGCTGCCGGCGCCGCAGGTCCGACGCGTTTGTCCGTTGTCCGGTGCCGGTCGCCCCGGACCTGTCCGGGGACCGCTGCGAGCGGCGGTCGACGCGGGCGATGGTCATGCGTACTCCTGGATGCGGGTGGCGTGTCCGGGCCGGCGGCGGTGTCCCGGCGGTGGCGGTGCGGTTTCCGGAGAAGCGGCGAGGCCGGGTGTCAGCCCTTGCTCGCGGCCGTCTGAGCGGTGTCGAGGGCTGCCTGCGGGGTCTTGCCGCCCGACAGGGCGTTCTGCACGGCGGTCCACATCGGCTGGGAGAGGGTCGGGTACTTGGTGCCCAGACCGCCGCTGGTGCGGCCACGCGCCGCGGCCACCGCACCGATCCAAGGCTTCAACTCGGGGTTCTGCTTCACCTGTTGGGCCTGGACCTCCGCGGTGGGCGCCACGTACGTCAGAGCCGTGTCCGTGGACAGCAGGTTCGTGGAGCTGGTCAGACAAGTGACGATCTTCTTGCTGACGTCGTAGCGGGAGGAGTCCTTCTGGACCGGGACGGTGACGAACTCGCCGCCGGTCGGTACCGGCGCGGAGCCGCCGTTCTGCCCGGGGATGTTGATGACGCCGTAGTCGAAGCCGGCCTTGTCCGCGTTGCCGAGCTGCCAGGTGCCGTTCTCGCTGAATGCGTAGTCGCCGGTGGCGAACTCCTGCCAACTGGTCGTCTGCGTGTTCTGCAGCACGTCCTTGGGCGCGTATCCCGCGTCGACCCACTGCTTCCACAGGGAGAGGGCGGCGACTCCCTCCGCCGAGTTGAGCTTGGTGAGGTCGCCGCCCGCGCCCCAGAACCAGGGGAGGAACTGGAAGCTGCCCTCCTCCGTGTTGATCGCGGAGAAGGTGATGCCCTTCTTCCCTGCCGACTTGACCTTCTTCAGGGCGGCCGTGAGGGAGTTCCAGTCCTTGATGGAGGCGGCGTCGACGCCCGCGGCGGAGAGGATCTTCTTGTTGTAGTAGAGGGCGAGGGTGTTGGCGCCGATCGGCACCCCGTAGGAGGCGTTGTCGATGACGCCCGCGCCGAGGATGTTCTTCTGGATCGACTTCGTGTCGAGGCCGAGGTCATTCGTCTTGTTGAGGATCCCCGCCTCGACGAGCGTGGAGACGACCGGGTTGTCCACCAGCATTACGTCGGGCGCATTGCCCTGCTGGGCGGCCAGCAGGGCCTTGTTGCCCAGGTCGGAGGTGTCCATGCCGGTGCGCTTGATCTTGACGCCGGCGTCGGTGCCGCACTTGGTGACGAGCTTGCCCCACGGCGAGGAGGCGTCGAACTGCGGGTACGGGTCCCAGAAGCTGTACGTCCCGCCGGCCTTCCCGGAACCGGACGCGGAGGAGTCGGAACCGCCCCCGCAGGCGGCGACAGAGGTGAGCGCGCCGACGGCGGCTATGGCGGTGAGGAGGGTGCGGCGGGTGTTTCTCACGGTGACCTCGTTGTCTTGGTGCGGCTCGTAGGAGGGAGACAGGGGGTGGGCGTGGAGGGCTCAGGAGGTGGGCAGCCAGACGCGCATGCTGCCGTCCTGGCGGTTGGCCCACGCGTAGTAGGGGATGGCGGTGAGTTCGACCGGATCGTTGTCCGTGTCCGGTGCCTCGCTGTGCGCGGAGCTGTACGGCCACCAGCCCGCGTCGGCGACATGCCGGCGATGGCCGGCCGCCGCCACCGTCGTGACGCCTCCGAGCAGGTCCGGACGGTGCTCGACGGCGAGTGGACGGGTGGGGTCGAGGACGATGTCGTCCAGGCCGCCGCCGGGGTGGTCGACCTGTTCCAGGCAGTACACGAGCGGCCCGCGTTCGATCGCCACGCAGCCGCGCACGGCGTCCACGCGTGGGTCGGCCGCGGTCAGGCGCGGCTCGATGGCGAGTTCGAGGACGACCCGGTCGCCGGGGGCCCAAGTGCGCTCCAGCCGCAGCCAGCCGTCGGCCACGGGGGCATCTGTCTGGTCGTACGCCATGTCCCCGCAGCGCACCCGGTACTCGCCGCACCATTGCGGGACACGCAGCGAGAGGGTCCAGGGCCGGTCGGCCGGGGTGTCCTCGACGGTCACGCCGATGGCACCCTGCCAGGGGTATTCGGTCTCGACGCGCACCGCGACCGAGGCCCCGTCGAGGTCGCCCGCGTAACGGCCGGTGGCGTACTGGTGGATCTGGAGACCACCGGTGTCGCTGGTGGCGAGGTAGTGCTCCAGGGAGGCCAGCAGCCGCATCACGTTCGGCGGGCAGCAGGCGCAGCGGAACCAGCGGGTGCGGCGGGCCGACTGGTCGCCGCCGGGGTCGGTGTGGCCGTCGCGGACCTGGAGCGGGTTGACGTACAGCCAGCGCTCGCCGTCCAGGGAGACGCCCGCGAGGAAGCCGTTGTACAGGGTGCGTTCGATAAGGTCGGAGTAGCGGGCCTCGCCGGTGAGCAGGGCCATGCGCCAGCTCCACTGGACGGAGGCGATGGCGGCGCAGGTCTCGCAGTAGGCCCGCTCGTTGGGCAGTTCGTACGGGTCGCCGAAGTCCTCCTCCTCGTGGTGCGCGCCGAGCCCGCCGGTGAGATGGGTCTTCGTGGTGGTCATCGCATGCCACAACCGCTCGGCGGCGGACCGCAGTTCGGCCTCCCCGGTCTCGGTGGCCAGGTCTGCGGCCGCGGCCAGCAGATACAACTGCCGTACGGCGTGGCCTTCCACGTTGTCCGCCTCGCGCAGCGGCACCCGGTCCTGGCAGTACGCCTCGCCGCCCAGCAGGCCGTGGCCGAAACGATCGACGAAGTAGCCGGCCAGATCTAGGTAGCGGTGTTCTCCGGTCTCCCGGTACAGCTCGACCAGGGCGGTCTCGACCTCGGGGTGGCCGTCGATGCCGTCGATCTCCTTGCCGCTGTCGGGCGGGCCGAAGACCGAGTCGACATGGTCGGCGAACTTGCGGGCCACGTCGAGGAGTTCTGTCCGGCCGGTGGCCCGGTGATGGGCGACGGCAGCCTGGATCAGATGGCCCGCGCAGTACAACTCGTGGCCCCAGCGCAGGTCCTTGTACCGCTCGCCCCCCTTCACCAGCTGGAACCAGGTGTTGAGGTAGCCGTCGGGCTGCTGCGCTGCTGCCACCAGGGAGACGATCCGGTCGACGTCCGACTCCAGCTCGGCGGACGGGCCTTGGGCCAGCTGCCAGGAGGCGGCTTCCAGCCACTTGTAGACATCCGTGTCCACGAACGGGTACGCGCCCCGGAACTCACCCTCGACCGTGCCCGCCGCCAGCCGCAGATTGTGCAGATTCCCTGCCGTCTCAAGCAGTTCGGGGCCCTGCGGGAGGGACGTACGCGCGTTCACCTCGCGACGGGTGCTCCAGAAGCCCGCGCGCACCTCGACTGCGACAGGGGCGAGTGCGGCCTTGGCGCCCGGTCCCGGACGGACCGGCCCCGTAAAGGTGCCTGCCTGTTCGGACGGGGCCGAGGCCGACGAGAAAGGCGAGGCGGAACGTGGGCGGGGCATGGCTCTCCGAAGAGGTAGGTGGGAAACGAGTCGGGGCCCGGACGCGTGGGTGGCGTCCCGGAGATTCGGACGGGCGCTGCTCCGTGCTCTCGAACCCGCTTTGGGCAAACGTTTTCCTGCCGGGAAAGGTAGGAAGCGGGGCGAGTGCGCGTCAAGAGGTGCGCGCAAGTATTTGCAATGCCGGTTCGGAACTGGCCAGCAGTCGGGAACGGTGCCAGGATGCCCCTGCAGGCATCGTCTAGGAAAAGGATTGCGCGTGACTGCCGCTCCAGGTCTTCCGTCCACCGGGCGGGCGAAGCTCGCCGACGTAGCCAGACTGGCCGGTGTCAGTGTCGGAACGGCCTCGAAGGCGCTGAACGGAGGTGGGAGGATGCGGCCGGAGACCCGGCAGCGGGTTCTGGACGCCGTCGAGGAGCTCGGCTTCCGGCCCAATCAGCACGCGCAGAGCCTGCACACCGGCCGCAGTTGGACCGTCGGGCTGATGACGACCGACGGCATCGGCCGCTTCAGCACGCCCGTCCTCCTCGGCGCCGAGGACGCGCTCGGCGCCGGCAAGATCTCCGTACTGCTGTGCGACACCCGCGGCGACGCCATCCGGGAGCAGCACCACCTGAGCAATCTCATGGACCGCCGGGTGGACGGCATCATCGTGACTGGCCGAAGGACCGACCCGCGACCGCCCCTGAAAGGCGTCGAGCCCATTCCGACGGTCTACGCACTGTCGCCGTCCACCGACCCGGACGACATATCCGTCGTGTCCGACGACCGGAGCGGAGCCCAGCTGGCCATCGAGCACCTGCTGGCCACCGGCCGCACCCGGATCGCGCACATCACCGGCCCGGCCCACCACGCGGCCGCCCGCGACCGCGCCCACCACACCCTCGAACTGCTCGAACGCTCCTCCCTGGGCCTCGCCACCGGCCGGGTCCACTTCGGGGAGTGGAGCGAGGCATGGGGCCGCCGCGCCGCCGAAGCGGTGCTGCGCACCGCACCGGACACGGACGCCTTCTTCTGCGGCAACGACCAGATCGCCAGAGGCGTCGCCGACGCCCTGCGCGAGAAGGGCCTGAACGTCCCGGGCCAGGCGGCGATCGTGGGGTATGACAACTGGGACGTCATGGCCCTGGCGTCCCGTCCCCCCCTCACCACGATCGACACGGACCTCCCCGAGATCGGCCGACGGGCCGCCCTCCTACTGCTGGACGCCATCGGCTCCATGTCGGCGCCCGGCCTGCACACCGTTCCCTGCCGCCTCGTCGTCCGTGAATCCACCTGAGCCGTAGTGTGGGCCGGAGAAGGCCGGGCAGGCCGGGATCGGTCACCCGCACGATTCCTAGCCCTGTCTGGCCCAGAGACTGTCCGGCGGATCACCCCGGTGTCCCAGGGTCTGGCGCGCGCTCCCCCACTGCCTTGAGGGCACGAGGGACCCCCAGCGGTGTTGTCGTCGGTCGCCGACTCCCCGACCGCGTCGCCGCCCTCCTCCGCCCTGCAGCTGCGCGCACCGGACCCCGCTCACCCGGACTGATCAGTGCCGTTGGTCGAGACCGACCTGATCCGCCGCGGACAGGCCCCAGGAGCTGCTGCGGCGTGGGTCGGCACGGGACAGCCCGGCCACTTGAGAGCCGAAGTGTCCGGAGCTTCACTCCCGGGCGCCACTCTGTGACGAGGGTCGGGCCACGCCTTGCCCGAGGGACGGCGTCCGGCCGAACACACCACGTCGGCTGCCGCCGACCAGGACGGCATACGCTGCTCAGCGTCCGCCTGCCGAGTTGCTCGCAGCCGCGCGCTGGGAAACCGACGAGGGCACCCCGGCCGCGCTGTCCCTGGTACATGACCGCCGACGACGCCGCACCGCAGCCGCGTACTCGAACGCTCCCCAAGGCACTGCCGAGGACCCCGCGGGCAAGCCCTGTCGCACCTGGCTCGCCAGAGCACGGAAGGGCTGCCCCGCCAGCCGTGGTGTGTTCCCGGGGCAGCCCCGGGAAGCTATGGAGGCCGCCGGTCACACCGCAGCGGTCGCGCCCGGTCCCGGGTTGCCGTAGTAGGCGTCGGGGCCGTGTTTGCGGGTGTAGTGGCGGGCCAGGAGGTGTGAGGGCGGTGGGGCTGTCGGGGAGAGGGCCAGGGTGTTGATGGCGATGGCTTCGCAGATGATGGCGTGTTCCAGGGACTTGCGGGCGGTGGTGCCCCAGGTGAAGGGGCCGTGGTTGGCGACGAGGGCGGCCGGGACCTCGGTCGCCCGCCGGTCGTCGCCTTGCAGCATGTCGACGATCACCCGGCCGGTGTTGTACTCGTAGTCCTTCGCGCACTGGTCGGGGGTGCAGGGGATGGGTCCGTTGAAGGTGTCGGCGTGGGTGGTGCCCAGGACGGGGATGCCGCGGTGGGCCTGGGCGAAGGCGACGGCGTGGGTGGAGTGGGTGTGGATGACGCCGCCGATGGAGGGGAAGGCGAGGTAGAGGCAGCGGTGGGTATCGGTGGAGGGGCGCAGGTCGCCGTCGACCACCTTGCCGTCGGACAGGCGGACGGTCACCAGATCGTCGAGGGCGAGATCCTCGTAGGGCACCCCTGAGGGCTTGATGACGAAGACCCCGGCACGAGCGCGAAACAGCCGAAAGGTCATTCGCGCAGGCCGGCGAGCATCGGCCGCTCATCACGGCAGGCCAACACGCTCGCCGGTCCCTTCCGGGATATCCGACCAACAGGAACCAGCGGCTCCACACAGAGCGTCGCCTGCTCTCGGCGCTCCATCGATACGTACCACCTTGACAGGGCCCGACCTGCCCGAGAGGCCACCTGACGCCCCATCAGAACGAGCGTCATTTCAACGTCCGGATATCGCCCGCAACGCCCGCACCACACATAAAGCGCGCACCCAAAGCCGCAGGTCAGGAGCCCTTCGCGGCAGGTTCAAGAATCGCGACGCACTCCATGTGATGCGTCATCGGAAACACGTAGACGGCTCCACGAACCGCCCGCTCTGCGCCTTACCGTCCGCTCCGTGGCGCACCTTGACCGGGTCAAAGTGCGCCACAGTCCCCGTCAAGCGCCCTGGTCCCCAAGTGGTCCCCAAAAATGATCAAGGGGCCACTTCAGATCTGCTCTGAAACGGCCCCTGACCTGCGACTTCGTAAAGTCGGGACGACAGGATTTGAACCTGCGACCCCTTGACCCCCAGGAGTAAGGGTCAGGGGTATTTTCTGGATATAGCAGACTTAATCCGGTGCATATCGTGCACGTGGCGGCCCGTCGTGCACCATCATGCATGCCGTGTGGTCCCCAACTGGTCCCCATCAAGCGACTGCTGTTCTGCCATCAGGCAGGCGCCTTCGTGAGGCGGCATCTGGCGAGCAGCTGCCCTGAGACGAACAGGTGGGGGTGAGCAGCTGATCCTCGACTACGCGATATCAGACGGGTCTGACAATCGAACGGGATGGCCGCTAAGTTTCCGCCGCGTTCCGCGGACGACAGCGTGAGGTGCTCGGACTGTCTGTGTGGATACAAAGCCCTGTAAACGGACACGCAGCTCTCGATCGGCCGCCAGGGATTGACCTGATGACGACGGGTGGTGACCCACAGGTGCCCAGAGACCCGCGACGCTTGCGCCCTGTCACACAGTGCGAAGGGAGATCGGCGTGGGCAAGGTGTCACTCAGTTCTGCGGTGCGGAGTCTGCTGGACGATCCGCGTGCGGATCCGGAGTTGGAGGTCTCGGGCGTTGAGCAGGCTGCGGACGCGGTCCGTCTGCTCGACGAGGGGCTGCGCAGCGGGTTGGGCGTCTACCGCAGCATGGCGGCGGGTGCGCAGCAGGGCGCAGAGTCGCTGTCGTCCGACCCTCTCCAGGTACTCTCCGAGTTCGTACAGAACGCCAACGACGCACAGGCCGGGCAACTGCGCTTTCTGTGGAGCCCGGACGCTCTCCTCATCGCCCACGACGGTGTCCCCGTCCACCTCGGTGACATCTTGTTGCTGGGAATGCCCTGGCTCAGTGGCAAGACCACCGACGCTCGGAGCACGGGCCGCTTTGGCATCGGGCTTTCGACGCTCAGAGCCATCGCCACGACCTGGGAGGTCCACTGCCACCCCTTCCACGTCCGGTACGCTGGCCTCACCCTGGAACCCGTCGCCCGGCCCGAGCTGCCGGAGGAGATTTCCGGACCCGGGTGGACGGTCTTCCGCATCGCCTTGGAGCCGGGACAACTACCGGCCGACCAGCTCTTCACGTGGTTCGAGAGCTGGAGCGACGCCTCTCTGCTCTTCCTGCGCCATCTCGAACGCGTCGAAGTGATGGACGGTAATCGCAGAATCGTACTGGCGCTGTCCTGGAAAGAAGCCGGACACACGCACGTGGATGTCGGCGGCAGGGACACCGGTGTGACGGTGCGGCATGCCACGACGATCGAGGGAACGGTCTGGCGCGTGTACGAAGCGCAGGTCACGCCCCACCCCGACTGGAAGCGCCACCACAAGGCCCTCGGGTCCGAGGTCCCAGTAACAGTGGCACTTCCGTTGCGGGACCTTCGCCACGGCTGCGTACACGCTGGACTGCCCGTCGCACCTCTCGACATGGCCGCCCGCGTCCACAGCCAGTTCGACCCCGTCGCCAGCCGCGAGGGGTTCGCCGGCAGCCAGCTGAACCAGCAGCTTGTCCCGCTGATCGCCGACCTGTGGGAGGCCGCTGTCCGCGACGTGCTCGGACACGTGGACCCGGCAGCGTGGCACCTCATCCCCCTCCCGTCGTCTGGCCGGGCCACGCCGCAGGGGCAGCTGCAGGACCTGATCAGGTCGGCCCTGCAGGCCCGCGCCCGGCAATCGCTCGCCGAGGATCTCGTCCTGCCAGCCTCCGACGTCGGCCCCTTGGTGCCCCTGAACGAGTTCGCCGTCGAAGAGGCCACTCTGACGGGTGTTGTCGACGACGCGGAGCTCACCCGCCTGACCGGCGCATCCCACGCATTTCCGCCAGCTGCTCGCGACCGGGCCGGCCGCTGGCGTCGCGTTCTCGCGGACTGGCGCGCGGCCGGGGCGGAACTGCGTCCCGAAGTACCGGTCACGGACGCGCTTGTTCTCTTCGGCGACGCGGACCGCGAGGTCGTACGGACCGTCCGACTTGCCGCGGTCACCATCGAAAGCGGCCACGACCTCGCGCTGATGCACAAGCCGTGCCTGGTCACGAAGGACGGACATGTACTGGCGCCATTCGACCGGCGGCATGCCTACGCGGAAGGGCCTGTCGATGCGAACGGCCCGCTGGATCTCCTGGGAGTCGTGCACGATCTGCACCCCGCCTACTGGGCCGAGGACCCTGACGCAAAGGGGGTGATCGAATGGCTGCGGAATCGCGGACGGCTGATTCGGCGGAACGACACGGCGGGCGTCCTCCGGATCGTGGCCCGGCTCGGCAAATCGGGCGGACGCCTGCCCGACGCCGACGACACACAGGAGATCGACCGCCTCACTGCCCTCCAGCGGGCCCTCGGAGACCTGCCCAAGACGGCACGCAACACCCTCGGTACCGGCATCGGGCGGGCCGTCCGGCTGAACGGCTTCTCATTCGACGACCAGGGCGAAGAGAAGCCCCACAAGGTCGAGCCCAGCGCCGCCTATCTGTCGGCAGCGCTCGAGAGCGCCGACGGCGACCGGTTCGCGGTCGCCGCCCGCAAGACACCCGGACTCGTCTGGGTGCACCGCTCCTACGCGCGATCGCTGCTCTCGGCCACGCAGGGAAACGGCCTGAGCAGAACGGCTTTCCTCCGGCTCCTCGGCGTGGCGGACACGCCTCGCCTGACGCCCGTCCCACGCGCCCGGTTCCACCACACGTACTTCAAGGAGTACGCCGCGGACCCGCGGATCGGTCTGTCGCGTCAGTGCATGTGGTCCCTTACGGACCGCCGGGACGCGATGAGCGAGAAGGGCGCGCAATACACGCTGGACGACCTCGTCAGCGACGACCTGCAAGCCGTCGTCGCCGACATCGTGGCCGAGCAGAACGTGGACGAGCGTCGGCGGCGCACCGCCGCGCTGCTGCGCACGCTGGCGGGTCCGCTGACCGGCTCCGACGCACGGGTGCCGATGGCTCGGGCGGACCGCAAGTGGTTCGTCCGGGGTGAAACGTCCGCACTCTGGGTCTGGCAGCTGCGGGACTCCGCCTGGCTGGAGGACACCACCGGAGCTCTGCGGGCCCCGACCGCACTCCAGCTGCGCACGCCGGACGCCGAGGCGCTCTACGGTCACTCCGACCCCGATTACCTGCACGGACACATCCAGCGGGCGCTGGCAACCCGTACTGAAGTCCTCACATCCCTCGGCGTCTGCGGCGACCCTGATGTTCCCCGCCTCACGGCCCGGCTCCATGAACTACGCAAGCGCACACAAGACGGCGACGAGCTCGGCGACGGTCTCCGGGTGGAGGCACTGCTCGTGTACCGGGCCCTTGCACGACGTCTCACGGACCGCTCGGCCGAGGTCCCACGGTCCGAGGTCGAAAAGCAAATCCGACGCGCCTTCACGGCTGAGGCATTGGTCCTCACCGACCAAGGCTGGAAGACCGCGAACTCATGCTTCAGAGGTGCCGCCGTCCTGCGCGGATTCCGACCCTTCACGTTCAGCGAGCCCGCCCTCGACCCGCTGTGGAGGTTCCTCGGCGTCGGCGAACCGGAAGCCGAGGACCTGGCCGACGTACTGAAGGAGATCTCCCGGCGGGGCGACGCTCCTGACGGCCGGGACCAGCAGGTGATGCTCAACGCCCTGCGCTGCCTGCGGGACCGGCTCGGCGCGGCCGACGGGCAGGTCCCGCTCGGGTTGCGCAACAAGCTGCGCCCGCTGCCGCTCTGGACCACCTCCGGGTGGACGCGGACCAGGCCGGTGTACGCCGTGGATCATGTCGGCGTCGAACGCTCTCTGGCGGAACGGTTGCCGCTCTGGAGGCCGGGAGGCGACACCCGGCAATTCACGCCACTATTCGGCCTACTCAGGGTCACGCCGCTCGACGTCGTCGGCGCACAGGTCATCGATGCCCATCACGCAGTACCGGACCGCGCCCTCACCGAGGACTTCCACCGCGCGGTCGTCGGGCTCCAAGACCTTCTCGTACGCGACGAGCCCGAGGTAGCGGAGTCCTTCGCCGACTGGGACTGGCTGGCCGCCCTGGAGGTACGGCTCCATCCCGGCCTGCGGATCAGTCTGGAACTAGACGGAGCGCGCGAACCGATCGAAGTCGCCGTCGACGCGCACACCTCGCGTGAGCAGGGCGGCGTCGTCTTCCTCCGGTCCGCCGAGTCACTGCAGACCAAGAGGGGTGCAGGGACGGCGATCGCCTCGCTGTTCCCCGAGCAACGGCAGCGGGTCGGCCACCGTTGGCGGGACGTCTGGGAGGAGCATCTGGCGAACCTGACCGTGGAGACCGCGCTCACGTCAACTCGCCAGCAAGACCGGGAGGAACGACGCCGACTGGACGACCAGCTACGACGGAGGGAACAGGAGAGTCCGGCCCCGCACCCCGCACCGGTGATCCCAACCGCCCGGCCCGCGAGCGGTGTGCCGGCCCGGCGCCCCGCCTCCGCCACGCCGTCCACCGCCCTGGCGAGCACACTGCCGCCCTCGCCGCAGCCTGCGCCGCCACCCGCTGCGCGGCTTCTCGTCGACGAGGCCGCCTTCAACGACCGAACCTTCACGGTCACCACGACCGGCGCGCCGTCCGCGAGCGGGCCGTCCTTCTCGTCCCCCACACGTACCGGGGGAAGCGTTCCGCGGTCGTCGTCCCTCCCCCTTCCCCGGCCCGGTGGCGCCCCTCCACGAGAGCAGTCCGCTCCCCTGGGCTACCGCGACGCCGACAAGGAGCGCCGCGTCCTCCACGCACTGCGGCACATCCTGCGGGAAGAAGGCATCGAACTGGAGGACCAGCGGGGAGTCCCGGGCTTCGGGGCCGACGCCCACGACTCGACCGGGCGCTACTTCGAGATCAAGGCGCACGGTGGCGCTGTCCCATCCGAACTCTCCCTCACGCGAGCAGAGTTCACCCGAGCAATGACCGAAAGCGACAACTACGTCCTGGTGATCGCCTCTCACCTTGAGAAGGACACCGGCACCCCGACTCTGCGCCTCGTCCCGGACCCCGTGAACAGCTTCGAAATCGAGCTCCCGACGGAGGTCAGACTTATGGGCGTCCGCAATATGGGCGTGGCCTCCACTGTGTACGAATGGCCTTCGGTGGAGTGAGCAAGCTCTGGCCATCGCTCACTGGGGAGGCCCAGCAACCAACATCACCGTCGGAATGCAACAGCAACCCATTGGCCTCATAATTGGACAAGATCAGATGAGCCCCGCGCCCGTCGTGCCGAGGGTCACTGCTTCCGGCGTCGGCCGTGCCCGCCCTGCCCAAGCCACCACGGCGCGTCCGTCGTGGTGGTAGAGGTCAATCTCTGGGACGGCCAAGGATCGCATCAGCTGACCCAACCCCAGCAAGATGCGACCCGGGAGTGAGTAGCGTGAGCCGGACGCGGCGCTCCGCTACCGAGAATTCGGCTGCGCGGTCCTGGTACAGGACAAACGCCTGCCAGGTGGAGTCAAGTCCTCTTGTCCCATGGGGACGTTGGCTGGCCATCAGGATCCAGCCCCGATGGCCATCGGGAGTCGAGGAGGAAGAAGCGGGCGTTCCCCGCATCGGCGGCTTCACGGAGGAGGGACTCGACTCCCTTCCCGTCTCCCCTCTCTTCATGCTGCAGTACCAGCGCCCGTAGAGCGTCGACGTTGCCTGTGTCCGCTGCCTCTCGGTACAGGGCTTCAGCGGCTCCTCGGTCCCCAGCTCGCTCCCGTGACACGGCAAGATCCACCAAGGCGTCGTCGCTTCCGAGGCGGGCGGCTTCGCGGTACAACGACTCGGCACCGGTGCTGTCACTGTTTGCGTCCCTCCACCGCGCCAGCTCGTGCAACGGGTGACGCCTGTTGACGTCCGTGTTGACCGTCTCGCGCGCGAGGGCTGCGGCTCCGGCATGGTCGCCCGTCTCGTCCCGCCACCGGATCAGCTCTTGAATGGCGTATCGGTGCCCCGTATCGGCAGCCTCCTGAAAGAGGCGCTCGGCGGCGGTCATGTCCCCGGCCTTCGCTCGCAGCACTGCGAGATCGCGTAGAAGCTGGGGACGGCACGCGTCGACTGCCTGCCGCGCGATGGCCTCTGCACCACCGGACTCCCCCGCCTTCTCTCGAAGGAGGACCAGTGCGCGTGCAGCCTTAACGTCGCCGGTAGCTGCGGCCTCTCGGAGGAGTGACTCACAGCTGTCGATGTCTCCTGTTTTCCACCGACGGATCGCCAAGTGGCGCAGGGCATTGGAGTCGCCGACGTTGGACGCCTGCCGTGCGAGGGCTTCCGCCTCCTTCCCCTCTTCGGCGTCCTCACGCAGCAGGGCGAGATGGTGCAGGCTGTGAGTGTCGCCCGCGTCGGCGCAGTACCGGAAGAGCTCCTCGGCGGTTACGTCTCCGGCCTCCTGACGTTCCAGCGCGAGTGCCAGCAGGGTTTCCGTGGATCCGGAGTCGGCGAGTGCCCGTGCCAGTGCCTCCGCGTCCGAGTAGTTCGCACTCTTCTCACGCCGCTCCGCAAGGCTCCGCAAGCCCTCCGTGTGACCCGCCTTCGCCGCTCTACGGGCAAGAGCCTCCGCCGTACGTTGATCCCCGGCATCGTCCTTCAACAAGGCAAGGTCACTCAAAGCCTCCAGGAACCCGGCCTCGACCGCCTGCGAGAAGAGCTTCTCCGCAGCAGCCGTTTCCCCGGCCTCTGCTCGCCAGACGCCCATCACCCACAACCCCGAGGGGCTGCCGACGGAAGCTGCGTCCCTGGCCGCAGCTTCCGCACCGTCGGGGTCCCCGGCCACCGCCCGCGACCAGAGCCTGTCGGTGTCCACGTCAAAGTCGTGGCCCTCATCGACGATTGCCTCAGCCCCTTGGGGAGCACCAGCCCGCTCGGCACGACGCCGAAGGTGATGGGCCCACTGCAGGCGGTGGCGGGCCTTCGCCGCCGTAGCAAGCCCGTTCAGGTCGTCGCACTGTGTGAGCCGTTCGAAGGCAGCACTCCAGAACGATGCTGGCGGGCAGAGGTGGCGTCGAGTTCGACGGCCATGCTGCTCCAGATAGTCGGCGAGCCGGAACATGGTTCCAGTTCCGCCCAATTCAGCGAGCACAGGACCGCTGTCAGGGGGAGTCCGCTTGGGGCGGGTGTACGCAGAGCGCAGGGGAGCTTGCTTGCCGTGGACAGGCTCAGCAAGTTCGGCCAGAGCGTCTCGAGCCCAGTCCGGCCGCTGGAGAAAACCGTCGTAGTCCTCATCGCCGAGGTAGTCGGCCGCCGCGTCGGTCAGAAAGTCCTGGGGCAGGTGCAAACCCACGCCAAGGCGCCGGGCGTCCATGGCCGCCTCCAGTACAGCTCTGGCAGGAGGGCTCGCGGTCAGGTAGCGATGAAGGAGGAGGGGGGCTCCCGCAAGATCCTGTGCCACCCGACCGCTGCCGCGGGCCCGTCCAAGGGCGTCGGCAAGCAGTCGATCACCTGTCTGTGCTCGCTTGGTTGCCTCCTGCAGTGCCTTCGCGTCGAAGGTCTCGGGCACGTGCACGATCCGACCCGTGAGGAGTTCCCGCACCCTGCTGTACGGGTCCGGGGCCTTGGGGGTCGGAGGAGCGATGTACCGGCGTGCGTATTCGGGCCACAAGGTGCCCAGTACGAGCACGGGCCCGCGTCCAGGGGCGGTGAGCATGGCGTGCAGAGCGGCGGCGATCCGTTCTCCGTAGCTGTGGTCGCCAAGGTAGTGCTGGGCTTCGTTCAGCCACACGACCGTGCGTGGTCCTACCTGGGCGAGCGCGTCGTGCGCCGCCTCGGCACGCGTCGGGTTGAAGGGGTGCCACAGTCCCCACCCCTCCGACGCCAACGGCTGCACGGCTTCCCAACATGCCCGGGTCTTGCCTGTCGAGGACGACCCGACCAGCACCACCATGCGCCGTTCGCCCGCCGCAACCGCTGCCACGGAGTCGGCAAGCACCCGGTCATGGTCGCGTCGGACGTATCCGGAGAGCATGGAGACGGATGGGTGTCCCAGGCCCACGTCCGACCCGGCAGGATGAACCTCAAGGTGATGCGGGTCCCACTCCGCGATCGGCTTCCCCAAACCTTCGGCCTCCTCCGCCGAGGCCGATGTCTCCCCGACGGCGGTGCGCCGCAGGTCCAGCAACTCGGTCTCGGGAAGGCCCAGCGCGTGCGCGAGCGCGGCGATCGTACCCGGAGAAGGGACGGGTGCCTTGGGATTGAACGCCTCCTGGACCGTCGTGCGGCCAAGACTCGCCCGGGCGGCGAGCTGAGTTTTGGTCAGGCCGAGAAGGGCAAAGCCGTTGCCGAGTCGCCTGCGCAACTCGGCGAGCGCCGCGTCCCGAGCCCGCGTTCCACCGTTCACCTACCAAGACCCTCTCGCCCGGCTGCTCGTCGGTGTTCATCTTCCACCGTCCGAACCATGGCGCACACGAGTTCCCTGACTCTCGGATACGTCACGACCATCCCACCAGCATGGAGTCGCAGTGTCCGCTCTCAGTACCCTTCTGATCACCACCGCGCTGGTCGTTCTCTTCGCCTTGCTCGTTGCCAGCGTCGCCGGCAAGCTCGCGCGACTCGACGGCGCCTCTTACCCGACTGCTCTGGCCCGGGCCGCCGTCGCCTTCGCCGCCGTGTTGACGCTGGCGGCAGCCGTCACGTCTGCCCTGGCAGCGGTGTGACGGCACCAGCCGGGGCGCGGGTCCCTGGACGCGGGTCGGCCGCTCGGTAATGTCCACGGCCGCCCCCACCGCTCTCTGCTGGCCCCGAGGCGCTATGTCGGCATCAGCCCTGTGGACGCCCTGGAGCCGTCAGCGGTCCCACGGAGCGGGCCCGCCAGCCTGATGAAGGACCTGTACGCAATCTTCGACTGAGAACCGACAGCGAGAGCCCCGGCTGAGCGGGACGCCTGAGGCGGGTGCAGCGAGAATGCTCGTCGCACGCCGTTTAGCCCACACGGTCGTCACGGCTGCACCACGCCGCCACCTAATCCGTGTCCAAGGTCCGGGTCAAGCCCCGTCACGGCGCTCACTGTGGCAGGAAGACCCCAAGGTGTTGTCCGGTCAGGAGGTCGGCTCGCTGGGGCACATTCTCTCGTTTCTGTGATCTTCTCCATGACCGACGCTACTGTGAGGCAGATCCGTGCATCGGACACTGGTCCCCAGAGGTGGTCCCAAAGCCAACGTCGCCGAGCCCTCTCCCTTGTTGAAGGAGGAGTCGCCTGGGTCATCGCCGACGGGACGTCCGGGAGGCACGTCCAAGGCCGCCAGTGGGTCAAGAGGTCGGTTCGCCAGGGCTGGTCACGGCATGAGATCTCGCGGCCCTGCGCCTGAGCTCGCGGATGGTGTCCTGCCATTGCCAGGAATCACTGCCGCACCACTCTGCTTCATCATCCGGCTGCCAGGCCGCCAGTTCGTCCAGGCGAGCGGTCATCGTGGAGGTCTCGGTGTCGGGAATTCCGCTCCCGTGGTCGAGTCGCCTTTTGATGTCGTGCAGTCGGTGAGCCGCACGGTAGTAGGACAGTTGGGTGTCGCTGAGCCTGCGCAGGGCGTAGCCACCGCACTTGCTGCACCAGTCGAAGTCGGTGCGCGCCATGAGGTCGGCGACCGTGAGGAGGTCGTCGCCGGCCACGACCGCGCGTTCGTGGGCGTGCCGGCACAGCGGCGAGTGGCCCTTGCCCTCGATCAGAGGGCTGGCGTTGGTGGTGTAGAGCTGGACTGCGGCCAAGGGCCCCAGAGAGAGACCGCTGCCGCTTCGCCAACGGTCACTGCTCGGCTGCCGGAAAGGCGCGAGGCTGAGGCGGTCCTCGGTGAGCAGGCCGTGCCATACGGCCACCGGCAGCCCGCCAGTCCGTCCGCCGTCCAGGCTTCGCAGGTCGTGCGCGCCGCGCGCCAGGGCCAGCAGGCGAAGATTCAGGTTCCGGTCTTCGGTGGCATACGTCTGGCGAAGGGTCCGGCGTGTGCCCTCGGCAAGACCCAGCCCTTCGCCGAAATTCGGATCGTGGACGCCCTGGCCGCGACCGGACAGCTGGGCCTCACACGCCTCCGGCTCGGGACTCTGTTCCAGCTCCTGCAGGCCAAGCACGCTTCCGGGCAGGTCACGGGCCCCTGCGATGAGGACGCCCAGCCACCCCTTGGCCAGCCGCTTCTCGATGGTGTCCAGAGGCAGTACTTCCGCTCCCCCGCTCGCCGAGAAGACGAGGTAAAGCTCGTCGGCACCGGGTCCAAGTATGTGCAGCGCACGGAGGTGATCGAGGGTGACCGGGCGCCGGTCGAAGACCGGGGTGTCATCGAAGACACCCGGCCGAACGATGCCCGGCTGCCTTCCCCGACCGCGGTCACGTTCGGACAGATCCGGCGCCGCGGCGGCTGGACTGCACGGAAGGCTGCTCACCGGGCTCAGTAGCCGTTCGGCGACGAGATCAGGCACTTCCAGGGTGAGGACGCCGCTACCCCAGTCGGCCTCGACGGTCCACGTGAGCAGCACACCGAGGGTCCACGTATCCAGCCCGTCCAGGAAGTCCCGGGCATCATGACGGGGGACGGCCTCGGATGCTTCCGGCAGGTGCGCCGTCAGCCGGCATCTGGGAGCCCGGTCCGCCGACGTCGCTGTCTCCCGGGCCTGTTCCTCCCAGGACTCAATCAGGCGCGCCGCCTCGGCCAGGGCCTCGTCGTAGCCCTTCCGATTACTGCGGATGCCTCGCACGATCTCGTACGAGAGGTATGCACGCGTCACCGCCCCTTCCCAGGGCCGCCCGGCCGCGCTCTGCCACCGGTGCCACAGGTCCACCAGTGCCCTGGACACCCGGCTATTGCCGCCGAGCACCGCGAAAGCCGGATCCGCGTGCGGAAGCTCGGGCATAGCGAGAGCCGTTACGGCAGCAGCCACGACAAGCTCCTCCGGGTCTACAAACCGCGCCGCCTGCGCCCGAAGCGTCTCCAGATACCGCATCTTGACCATCAGTGACGGCTTCGCCCACTCCTCCAGCCAGGGAAAGTGAGCAAGGGTGGCCTGTGCCCGATGCAGGCTCCGTCCCGCGCCGCGCCAGTGGGCAAAGATCAGACCGCGCAGCTCCTCTGCATCCTCACGTGTCTCCCGCCGCGATATGCCACCTTCAACCTCCTCCTCGTCATCATCGGGGTCGACATCCTGTGCAGTGCGAAGGAGTTCGGCGGCTTCCCGTGCCTCGCGGTCGGTCCAGCGTTCGTCCTCGTCCGGCTCCACGTAGGACTGCAACTGGTACAACAGCCCCGTTCCGCCGAGAGCCCCGAGGAACATCCCCAGTCCGGTACCCGGCCGGCCCCAAGCACCCCATGCCGCGCATCGCGAGCACAACCGCCGCAACATCGCCGTCTCCAGCGGCACGTCGGCGGTCCTCACTTCGGACGTGCGCAACTGTCCGCACTGCCTCGACACGTGCAGATTGGCCCCCTTGCTCTTGGCCGAATACACGGTGACCAACGAACCCTCGAACGGCCCGAGCGGAACGTCAGCCAACGACAGCTCGATACCCACAAGTCCCCCCGACTCTGCTCCTCGACAACTCGAACCCCGCAACACCGCTACCCCTTCCAGGCACCAGAACGGCGCCTCGTCCAACCTTTGAAGGACGCCGATTCACCACTTGCATGCTCTCCATCAACACCGACACCGCGAGGCCACTGCATGCACCACGCACTGGTCCCCAGATCTGGTCCCCGACCGACGAGGCGTTTTCCCCTCCCTCCCTCCCTACCTCCCTCCCTCCCGCACGCACGCACGCACGCACGCAGCCATCGCCTGGCGCAGACAAGGAGATCGCAATGTCCGCAACGAACGCAGACAATGATCAGGAGAAGCGCCGGTTTGGCCAACCGGCGATCCCGTGTTATATCCGCCAGGCATAGCCGCCGACGGGGCTGCCTAAGTGACGAGTGCGACAGGCGGCTTCCGAGCACTTGGCGGCACGTTCGAGCCGACCGAGAGCGCCCAGTCTCCGCCCCTATGCAGGGGACGTTTCTGATCACAGCAGCAAGTCACGCACAGGAGACCTGCCGGGCCGGTCCCCAAAGAGGGCAGAAAAGGGCGGCGAAAACTGAACGTTGAAGCGGAACGTTTAGCGCAGCGCTCCCACCTGCGAAAACGTCCGTCAAGCTGATCGTATCCAGCACCGATCCAGCACCGTCGGAACTCATCCAGCACATCCAGCACGTCACGCTGCGGAAGCGTACTCATCCGAGTCTGTAACCGCCGGGCGCATGGCGTTCTGCATGACGTCTCGACAACGATCCCACGCCTCGGGGACCAGGTGGCCGTAGATGTCCACGGTGGTCTTGATCGACTTGTGGCCGAGCCAGCGCGAGACCTCGTGGATCGGTACGCCGTTTGCCAACGCGGTCGAGGCGAAGATGTGACTTGTGTCCGCAGAGGCCGTGTGCGGATGACCCCTTGTAGCGATTGGGCAGGACGGAGAGCGATGCCGCTTTCGCGATGCAGACGGTCGGGTGTGTTGCATTCCAGCGTTGATGCTGTGACGCAGTTCACCCTCCCGTCTGTCAGTCAGTCAGCAGGGATGAACCCCTCTGACTGGTCGAGCCGAAAGGGGATTCCGGGCTTCTCGGGTGTCCAGCCCTTGGCCCGGGCCGTGCGGATCGTCGCGGCCACTTCTGCGGGCAGGACGGCTCGGGCCGGGATTCCGAACCAGTTGCTTGGATGCGGCTGGTTCGTTGTGACCACCAAGGTGGTGCCTGACGTCTCGTCCTGTTCGACCGCGTAAGCCAGTGGGCACCAGGCCAGGCCGCGGCCGTAGGTCGCCCGTCCGCGGACCCTCCATCGGTAGCTGATGCCGTCGACGGCGATGCGGCGCGAACCTTTCCTGACGAGTGCCATGCTCTCCTCATTTCCTTTTCTCCTAGCTGAACAGTATTCAAGGGCCGTCATCGCGTCGTGTGTATTCCGGCTGGTGAGGCCCTGTCTCACTGCCTCAGCCCGCCTCAACTGCAGCTCCCGATGACGGTGGACCGAGGTGCGGGGAGGCGGCTCACCCGGCTCGTTCCGGCGACGGATTCTCGAAGATGAACGATCTCGTCGTGCTGGGCGGCCAGCCGGGCCAGGGCCTGTCCGCGGAAGTCGGTGAGTTCTTCGACCGTCTGCTCCGACTGGGCCAGCCGTTCCCGGAGCTTGGTGGTCTCTGCCTTGAGGCGGGTGATCTGGGCTTCGCGGGGGTCGGGGATCTCGCCGGTGTCTTGCAGTGCCTGGACACGTCGTTCGAACTCGACGCGGAGGTGAACATAAGGGCGAGTGCCGTAGAACGCGGTTCGGTCGACGGCGGCCTCGTTGGCGAGAGTCTTGATGTCGCACTTTCCGCCGGGCGGGATCTCGCCTCGGAGGAGTCGGTCCATGGCGGCTCGGATACGGTTCTCGTTCTCGGTGCGCTGGGTTGCGGAGATTCTCATGCGGATTCCTCGTCCGTGGTGCTGGCGGCGTCGATCTCGGCGACGACCCGGAGGGCTCGGTCGTAGTCGGCTTGGAGGCGGGTGCGTTCGGTCTTGCGTGTGGTGCCGAGTTGGCCGATGAAGATCTCGGTGCGTTCGGCGTGGTCGGCCCAGACGGGGCGGTGGCCGGGGTGGTGGGTGGCCTGCGGGCAGCGGGCGGAGTCACACATCCCGATCAGCGGGCGGTCCGCAGTGGGGGTGCCCGCGAGTTTGAGGCAGAGCGCCCGGGAAGGGTCGGTGAACCAGCAGTAGTTCGCCGGTCCGAGGTGCAGGACGTTGGCGCGTTTGGTCAGGAGGTTGAGGACGTCGCGGTCGTTGCGCTGGGTTTTCGGGGCCGTGGCCGAGGCGGCGTCGAGTTGGGCGTCGATGCCGGCGAAGAACTCGGTGAGGCTGCGGGCGCCGGGACCGGCGGGCAGAACACCTTCCTGGTAGTTTCGGAACTCCTCCAGTACCAGCTGGAGATTGCGCTCGCTCTCGTGCTTGTTGACCTCGGCCAACAGCTCGGCCTGGGCTCCGCCAGGGCGCGAGGCATACCCCTCCGTTGTGGCCACGGCGATATGTTTCATGTGGATCTTGGTGGCTAGGACGCCGCCGGGCCGGTAGGCCATTTCCAGGGACAAAGTGCGCCGCAGCATCCGCAAGTTGACTGGTCCCTCGGGGATTGTCGCCAGGCCAAGTCGTCGGCCGGCTTCGGAGTTGGCCCAGTTCTTGAACCACTTGAAGCGGACGTTGAAGGAGAACCTGCCGATCAGCAGGGCCTCTTCTGTCGGGGCGTCGTGCAGTTGCTCGAGGAGTTCGATCGCGCGATAGACCGGCTCGATGACGACCCACTCGTCGGCGGTGCCGCCCAGCGGCTGTCCTTTGACGATCTTGCTTACGATCCGGTAGCGGGTCAGGCCCGGGACGGACTCTTCGGGCGGTCGGCGGCAGCCGATGCGCAATTCCATCAGCTCACTCGCGCGCATGCCCGAGATGGCGGCAGCGGTGATGATCGCGGCGGTGCGGACGATGCCGACCAGGGCGACGGCCTGGGGCCGGGACAGTGGCAAAGTCCAGGGCAGTGACGATGCTCCGTCGGCTGCGGGGACCGGGCCGGCAGCGCGGCCGAACGGTCTCTCGACGCCGACCTGTGCGAGGGCGTCTTCCAGCGCCGACCGCATGGTGGGCAGCCACGGGTGGCAGAACTGGCTCAGCCCGGCCCGGCGGGCGAGGGTGCCCATGGCCACCGGGAGAAGAGGATCGTCCTCGGCCCAGCCCTGTTCGAGGCGTTTCGAGATGTAATGATCATCCAGCATGGGCAGGGCTGTGCACGTTCGCGTGTACTCGGCGAGGATTTCGCTGAGCTCCCGGACCGGGACGCGGTTCTTGGGGCCGACGCGCCGGATTCCTTGGGCTCGCCGTGCCGAGTGCAGGTCGGATTCGCGGATCTTGTGTGCCAGATCGACGGCGTGCTGGCCCAGTGTGGACATCAGGTAGAGGGCGGCCGCGAGCATCGGCTGCATGATCTCGTCCGCGACCGGCTGGGTCTTGTTCTCGGTCCGGCCGCTGGGCATCTCGGCGACGGCCGAGGCGGTGGCGCCGCCCCAGGGCCGCAGCTCTGCGGGGACGCGGTCGGCGGTGAACAGGTCGCGGTAGTTCACCAGGTCGACGACGACCTGGGCGGCCGAGCGCCTGGTTCCGTGGCTCTGTTCACCGACGACGGCCCCGTGCTCGTCGAGTACGTAGCGGCGGTGAGCCAGGTATGCCTCGCAGTCCCGGGTGGTGATCTGCTGCAGGCTGATGGTCGCCCGCTCGCCCAGCCAGTTGAAGAAGCGGACGAGTTCGTCGAGACGGGCGCGACAACTGGTGACGTGGAGCGGGTTGCGGAAGGCCCGGGGCAACGGGGCGACCGACTGATGGCGGGGTGCGAGCATCGCCAGGACCAGTTCCTTGGCCACCAGCCGCCAACGCGATTCCGTGATCAGGGTGAAGTCAAAGCGCCTCACCGAGGGGCTCAGCTGGGTCGGCAAGCCGATGACGTGGGTGAAGTCCCAGATGTCGTCCTCGAAAGCGGGGCGAGCGGCGTTGCCCGGAAGGGCCAGCCCGGCTTCATCGCAGATATCGACGCCCGCAAAGACTGCAGAGCGTCCGTCGAAGGCGGGAGCCGGAGCGGTGCTCATGCGGTCATCTCCTCGGGTCGCAGGGGAAGTTCGTCGTCCCGGTCGGCGACATGGGTGGCGGCCGCGGTGACCACGGCCGGATCGAAGCGGTTCAGGACTTGTTGGATGCGGGCGGCATAGGGGCCGAAGACCACCATGAAGTGGGCGGCGGGCATCTGCTGCCACTGCCGGGAGAAGAACGCCTTCAGCCGCAGCAGGCTGACCGCATGCCGTGGAGCGAACACCGCCAGGGGACACAACAGGCAGACCCAGGGGCGGGCCGGACAGGGCTTGCCCTTCGGGCCGTGCAGTCCGGACAGCTGATCGCCGCAGGCAGCGGTGAACACATCCCGCTGTCCGCCGACGAGTTCGGCGATTACCTCGTCGTCCAGGGCAAGGTCCGCCACCAGCTGCGGATAGCCCTCGGCCAAGGCGGCGGCCTCTTCCTCGGTGATCACCGTCGGCGGATGCGACCTTCGCAGCAGGTCATGCTGGGCGTCCTCGATCACGGCCTCGACGGCGCGCTGCTGGGCGGCTGTCGCGGCCGTCAGATAGTGGTCGCCCTCAACGGCGGGAGTGTGGTTGGGGTCGATGGTGGCCCGGCCGCTGCCGGTCCATGCGCTCTTGTCCCGCATCGCCTCGTGCGTGGTGCGGATCCGGGACCGGTGGATCTTCAACAGCTGTCCGTCGTCACCGGCCAGCTGGTGCCGCACGACCCACCGCTGGATGGCGACGCGGTCGAACTTCCTCACCCGGCGGTCACCGCCGGCCCGGCTCAGCCCCAACCACAGTTTGCGGCCCTCGTCCGACGGAACGAAGCCCCGCAGCAGCGTGGAGTGGGCCAGCCACTGCTCCAGCAGGCGCACGGCCCTGCGCGGCAGATTCAGGCTCTCGGCGGCGGTGCGGCCCTTGACGTAGGAGAGCAGGATCGTGGAGTCCCCGGCCCAGTCGACGCCCTGCGATACCAGGTCCTCGATGCCGTCGGGGACGATGCCGGAGTAGATGCCGGACAGCAGCCGGTAGGCGATGAGCACTTCCAGGTGCGGGAACAGGGCCTGCGTCGCGTCGTGGAAACCGCCGCGGCGGTGGACCAACGCGGCCGAGATCCCGACGTTGCGGCCGAACTCGGAGATGCTCACCGGCCCGATGGTGGCCAGCAGCCAGCGAACATTCTGGGGAGTCCATCCGCCCTCGGCGGGATGCTGTCCGTGAGCAACAGCGGTCAGGGCCTGCCGGTGAGCCGCGTACGACTCCTCGACCAGCCGTCGGCAAAGATCGCCCAGGCGTTGCCACTCGGTCTCCGAGTAGGGAGGCAGGGCGTGGTGGTTCGGCTGAACGTTGAAATTCCGTCCGGCCGCGAGCTCCAGCACGCCGTCCGCCAGCGAACCGCCGGCCTGACCGAACGCCTCGACCATCGCGCGGGTGCACGCCTCCCGGCCGCCCGAGCATCCCATCAAATACTCGGCCAACCTGCCCCGCCTGAGCTGGTCAAGGCCACCGGTGAAGCCCTGCGCAGCCAGGGTCCGCACCATGCCCCGAATCGCCTGGGCATAGTGGTTGACCGTGCCCGCGGAATCCGCAGTGCCGTGCGGGTGGATCACATCCACCAGGCCGGTGGCCAACTGCCTGGCCAGCAACGGGTTCGGCAAGCCGTCCAGCGAGAACGCCGCACGGCTTCCATCGCTGAACACGCAGATGATTCCCAGGGGTTGCTCGATCAGCATGGTCGGCATCAGAGAGCCCCGCCCTCGACGTCGTCATCGAACTCGGCGGAGACTTCCCGATCGGCGCCCGCGTCGTCAGTCAGCCCGGCTGCGGCGCCAGCCCCCTCATATGCCTCCCGGAAGATGCGCGTCGTATCCAGGCGGCGAAGATATTTTCCGTGGTCAGGACGGTGGAATGCCCTAGAAGATCACGAAGTACCAGCAGTGGGTCGGCCTTGCTGAGGTAGAAGACCAGAGCGGCGTCGGCATCGGTGTCCCGTACGAGCTTCGCGGCCTGCCGGTAGTGCCCGGTGACCAGGTATTCCAAGGTCCTCATCGAGAAGGTGTGGCGGCATCGGTGGGGCCAGACGTGCGGGAATCGCGGTTCGAAGCGGGCCCGGATCCGGTCGGATGTGCGCTCGAAGACTGTCGCCCAGGCGGTGAACGGGCCGCCGCCGTTCTTCACCGCCAGCAGGCACGAACCGCCCTCCGGTGCGACCAAACGGCGCCGCTCGGCCGGCGTCAGCGACTCCCAGGGCCGCCGGATCCCGTTGATCAGCCCGCCCCGGGCGTCCGGCGCGGTCACCATCAGCGGTTCGCCCCAGCGCCGTGGCGGCCGCCAGAGCGAGCCGTCCGTCGTGGCGGCCCGGTCCAGGTCGAGGTAGTCGTGCAGTCCGGCCAGGGCCTCGTAGGAGGTCCACGTGGTGCGGAACTTCTTGCCCTTGGTGATTCCGGCCGGCACCGGGAACGGGATGGGGACCGGGGTCGGCTCCGGTGGCAGGGCGGGGATCTCCCAGGGCAGCAGGTAGGTGAACTCCTGCAGCCGCATCCCGGTGGCCAGCGCGTGATCCCCGACCGCCGCGTTGCGTGTCAGCTCCCGCCCGTGGAAACCGGTGTCCTGTGAGCCGTCCGGCGCGAGCCCGCGCAGCCCCTTGCGGAACAGCTCGGTGAAGTCCGGCTCCAGGTACTTGATCGTCACGTGTGGCTTCGGGGTGCGGCGGACCGCCAGGTTCACCTTCACCTCCCGGCCGGTCCCGGCGAACAGGGCCCGCGCGGCCCGGTAGGTGAACGGCTCGGCCGTCGCGTACTCCTCGTGCATCGCCCACCGGTAGAACAGCGACAGGATGCTCATGTGCTGGCCCCACGTCGTGGCCGCGAACCGGGCCTTCAACGGTCCCGCCGCCCGATGCTCGGCGTACCGGCTCAACGCGGCCTTCAGCCGTACCCGCGAGTCGAACAGACCCACCCCGTGCTCAGCCAGGAACTCCATCCACTCCTTGACCACCCGCGCGTAGTTCTCCCACGAGCTCGGCGCCGGCGCCCCGCTGGCCGGGAGCTCACGCAACCACCGGTTCACCACCGCCGTCGGACGCGGCGCGGCCGGGCCGTCCTCGAAGCGCAGGTCGTCGTCGATGAGCACGGGCATCCCCTCGGGGATCAGCGGCCGATGCTCGATGTCCCAGGACTGCCAGCCCCGGGACGAGAAGAAGTTCAGGATCATGAGTGGCGACAGTAGAAACACCACACGCCTCAGCGCAAAGCCCAAACCTCCAGGCCATCACCCCAGTTGGAGTCAATCGCCACACGGAAACTAAGCGGAGACAATGTGACGAAGGCTGTGCAGTTCGAGCTCTTCGGGCAGCGCAGCGAGCTTGCGGATCGTGTTGAAAACCTCGTCGAGTCGGCGTACTCCCAGTCGGCTCCGGCGTTCGGTGACCCACAGAGCAGGATGCTTCCCGGGGCTGAAGCGGGGCCGGGCCTCGTCGACCCACTCCTCCAAAAGCGGCACGATCCAGTCCAGTTCGTGGACGGTCAGAACCGTGCGGCGCTTGGGCGGACTTCCTCGGGACGCTTTCCCCCAACGGACCTGCAGAGCTCCGAAGCGTCCGTAGTCACTGGCCCGCGGGTTGTGACGGAGGTCGGGAATGTCCAGCATCGACGCCTCCCGCCGTCGCAACCCGTAGGCGTAAACGGACTTGAGCACGACCGAGTCCCGCCAGGCCGCCAGTACCCCTTTGCGGCCCAGTTTTCGCTTCTTCTCCACGCGGTCGTCGGCCGCATCGAACAACTGCTGAAGCTCGTCGTAGGTAAGGGCTCGTCGACCGGGTCTGCCCTCGTACTCCGCGACGTGGTCGGCGGTGTTCCAGTCGTGGCAGACCTGGACGGGAAACTGACCGAACTCTTCCA
This sequence comes from Streptomyces sp. NPDC050535, assembly GCF_044457665.1. Lineage (NCBI taxonomy): Bacteria > Bacillati > Actinomycetota > Actinomycetes > Kitasatosporales > Streptomycetaceae > Streptomyces > Streptomyces sp. NPDC050535. Next base: position 1,129,028 of record NZ_JBITHE010000001.1, on the reverse strand, counting down.
GACAGGCGGTCGACCAGCCATAACGGCTGTCCGTGATGAACGCGCAGAACATCTCCAGATCGTTCTGCTGGCCACGGACTGTCGAGTGGGCGGCCGGCGGATCCTTGGCGAACTGGGCGGCGAAGTACGCCTCCACGTCCTCCGGCGTCCACTCCCACGGGTACGTGTTGGTGTACTCGCCGAAACGCCGTACCAGCCGCAGCCGGTCCTTGACCGTCTTCTCCGCGAGCAGGCGACTGCGCTGTTGCCGCGACCAGCCTTCCAGCATGGCCTCGAACATCACCGGTGCCGGATCCAGGGCCCGAACGTTCGTCGGCCTGACCAAATGGACAGCACCAGGCAAATCGACTGTTCTCACACCCACTCCCACGGTTGCGTTCAACGCAACATCGTGGCGTCAGAAGGCGATCACTTGAGGCCAGACCAGTTCTCTTCACTCGAAAGGGGTGTGCCCGATGCCGATCTGAGCTGGTCAGCAGGCGTCACCGGCAGCCGTCGAATGATGCATCAGAAGAAATTCCGCCTCTTTACGGCCACACCACCGTCGCGGTCGGCACCTACCTCAGCCGGAGCGGCAAGTCCGTCTACCTCCACGGCGAGGACCACCTGCGCCAGATCGCCGACACCTTCGACTCGCCCGCTGGGGCCCTGCTCGCCTTCGAGAAGGTCCACGCGGCCGAGATGCGCCCCGGCCCGGCACCCCTGACCGACACCGAACGCGCCGCAGCCGAAGCCCGCACCCCACTCGCCCTCACCACAGCCACGACCGAACCGGCCCGCCCGGAACCAGAGACCGTTCCGGCCTACCTGGCAGATGCCGGCGACCACGACACCCTCCTCGACACGCACAGCGACTGGGAGAAGTGGCGCACCTGGTCGGACGAGACAACCCACGCCCTCCACGAGTCCCAGACCCTCCGCATCGAGCGCGTCCACGAAACCCCCGCCCACGAAACAGCGTGGACCGTGGCCGCCTACGAGACGCCCGTCTCAGACCGCACGTGGGTCCTCACCGCTACCGGCGCCACCCCCGCCCCGGTACTGCAGGAGCTACTGGACCACCTCGCCGACGGCGACGGCTGGGACACGGCCATCGGCGCCCCGGTGGACGAGAAGATGGTCACCGCGGCCACGCATCCCCTCTCCGGCGCCGGATGGAAGCACACTGTGGACGGGCGATGGATCCGCTGGACATCCCCCACAGGGGACGCAGGCGTCCAGTTCGACGCCTTCACCTCACAGCACCCGAGACAGAACCTGGCCACCTGGACCGTCTGGGCCGGCCCCGATCCTGACAGGCCCACCTGGACCATCACCGCGTCCCCGCACACCCCGAGTTCGCTGCTGGCCGATCTCTCCGAAACCCTCGCCCACGAAACCGGCCTTCGCCGCCCGCAGACCGCGGGCCCCGATCACAGGACGACCCTCTTCACCAGCCCACCAGCCGCTCCGGCGGTCACGGCCGGTCCCGCCGCCAGCCGTTCACGCTGATCATCGGCATGCGAGAGCGGGGCAATATAGCGTGGGATCGCCGGTTAGCCAAACCGGCGATCCCGCGCACCATTGATAGTCCACCGCCATGCCCTGCCCGCACGTCGAAAGGCGCCACCCAACGACCACAGAGCAGCCACGAAGCAAGCACCGCCAAGAGGCCCACAGGCGATCACGCCGCTGCGTAGCTCGCCCGGAACAGATCCTGCGCCCGCTCCACGTCCTTCGGTGTACGGAGCTGCACCTCCAGATTTCCCGTCCCGTGATGACCGAGACCAGACACGTCCCGGGTGAACCCCGGCACGAGGTCGACGTCCTTCGGGTCGACCTTCAGGTAGACCAGCAGCTTGCTCCGCTGCGGCGGACACAGGCAGGCGAAGTTCCGCAGACGCTGATACGCCCGATACTGCTTGCGCTCAACACGGTTCACACCGTCCCCGAGCCCGAGCAGTGCATCGTCGACCGCGCCCGTCAACTCCATCATCGACGCGCCCTGGATGTCAGCTGCTGCCCGAGCAACCGCCTGGCGGCGCACCCGGCGCGCCACCTGAATGCCACCGCTCACGGACGCCACGGTCTCAAGCCCAAGCAGGTCGCTGCCGAAGAATCGGTAGCGGACCAAGTCGATCGACCGACGGTGCTCGCGAACGGCATGCACGTCGTAGCGCGTGAAGTCACCAGCGATACAGATCAGGCGCGGGCCGCTCCACAGCACCTGGGACGCGGCCGTCACCCCGAGCCGGTCGCGGACCAGGCGCTCGAACTCGGCCCGGTGGTCCATCAACCACGCCAGGTAGAACAGGCCCTGGTTGATGACGCCGGCGTCGGTGCCGCGCTTGTACTCGACGATCACCGGCGCCCCGTTCTCGTCGAACCCCAGCGAGTCGATCCGTCCGCCGTTGACACAGCCGATGACGTACTCGCTTGCCAGGAACCGCACCCCCAGCATCGTCTCCATGTGCGCCTCGATGAGGCCCTGCACATCCGCCTCGACCTCAGCAAGACGCGGCGTGACCTCGGCAACGCCGCCATTTGTCGTGTGGAACAGCTTCAGGCCCGACACCTTCCCCTCCTCGGCTCAAAGATCGAGAACGTCAGGGAAGGGCAGAACTATTTCCGCAAGGGCCTTCAAGCGAGTGAACATCGTGTGAGCAGCCCACGTCCGGGCCACCGAGGCGAACCGTGATTGAGGTCGATCGCCACGGCAACGCCACGCCCGAAGGGGACTGGGCAAGGAGATCAGCACCGGCCCAGCACGGGACGGGTTTCCTGGGGTGATCACAGGTGCCTCCAGGTCAGCACACAGTCAGCACGGGTACAGCAAGAGCCCCGGATTACTCCGGGGCTCTAACGCTGTGATCTGCACGTTTGCCGTCAGGAACGATCGCTGTGGGCCGGTATGGGCCTGATACTCCAACTCGACCGTGATGGTGATTGGTGATGAATCGGCAGGTACACGTGCAGGCCCACGGCTTCCGGTGATCATGGAGTGTCGAGTTCGCTGATCACCACAACGGAAGACCGTGCCTGCTACGCCATCATCACCCATCCCCGCCGGGCTGGGCCAACTCGCCGGCTCCGGCCCAGCCCGCTCCGATGAACCGCCCGACCTACTGGCCCGGCAGTCCCGCCTGCCCGATCCGCGCCGCCTGCGGGGCCGGCGTCACCCGCTGTCGTACGTCCTGGCCCTGGCCGCCTGTGCGGTCCTGGCCGGAGCGAAGTCCCTCACCGCGATCGCCGAGTGGGCCGCCGATGCCTCTGACCGGCTCCTTCTCCGCTGCGGGGCCACGCTGCGCGATCCGGACCGGCCCACCGGGCGCCCAGCGAGGCGACCGTGCGCCGGGTACTGCAGCGCGTCGACGGCGACGCGCTGGACGCGGCGATCAGCGGCTGGCTCACCGCTCGCGCGGACGCCTCCCGCACCGACCAGGACGGACACCCGCCGTCCCGCCCGGTGCGGGAGGCGGTCGCGGTGCACGGCAAGTCCCTGCGCGGCGCGATCCCTGCCGACGGCCGCTGCGTCCATCTGCTGTCCGCGCTGCGCGGCGACGGCATCGTGCTCGCCCAGCGCGAGGTCGACGCCAAGAGCAATGAGATCACCGAGTTCCGGCCGCTGCTGGAGCCGCTGGACCTGACCGGTGCGGTGGTGACCTTCGACGCGCTGCTGACCCAGACCGACCACGCGAAGTTCCTGGTCGAGGAGAAGGGCGCGCACTACATCGCCGTACTCAAGGGCAACCACCCGATCCTGCACGCACTGGTGATGGATCTTCCCTAGAAGGAGGTGCCGCTGATGACCGCACGCGCACCGCCGCCCACGGCCGCGACGAGATCCGCCGACTCAAGGCCGTCACCGTGCCGCGGCTGCCGTTCCCGCAAGCCGGCCAGGCACTGCAGATCGTCCGCCGACGGCGCACGGTGCGCACCGGGAGGGTGTCACTCGAGCGCGTCTACGCCCTCACCAGGCGACAGCCGCTGACCTGGCGGAACACGTGCGCGGGCACTGGGCCATTGAGAATCGTGAGCACCATGTCAGGGATGTGACGTTCGGGGAGGATGCCTCGCGGGTGCGGACCGGCAGCGCACCGCGGGCGATGCCTCCCTGCGGAATCTGGCCATCGGCGCACTCCGCCTGGCGGGGCGGAAAAACATCGCCGGGGGCCTGCGCCATCACGGCCGGAACATGACCCGGCCGTCGGCCACCCTCGGACTCACATGATCAATCCCGGCCAATCGCGAGAACGACGGAGCCCTATCGTACGGTCGTCCAGATATCAAATCCTCGAACAAGACGTCCGCCTATGATTCTTCGCTTGTGTTCTAGTTCTGCAACCCCTCTGACCCACTCGAATAAATGATCGGCAACGTCGGTGAAGATCACTTCCTGGCCAAGCGATCAACGGTCAGGCCCCGCCAGGGATCGAGATGTCCGTGCGGATCCACGTGCTCACGGTGGCTTCCTTGATGGATGTCTGTTCTTGCTTGTAGACGGCAGAGTCATCCGTTCCTTCAAGCCGGGCGATACTGTCGCGGACTTGAGGTGACACACCGAAGACCAGCGGGCTCTCCGAGTCCTTGAGGGTCGATCGCAGTGCGACCCCGTCGACGAGGCGGAGGGCGAAGTTCACTGAAGGTCCCACCACACCGTTTGTCCCGCGCACGACTTCGCCGATGTGGAGGATCGCCCGGATCCTGAGGTGGGAGTGCGGTGTACGTACACGGTTGTGCTCCCCGAGCAAAGCGGTGAGCGCGCGCGGGAGGGGATCGACGAACAGCTTCAGGGGCATCTGCGGGGGGGCAACGATGAGTAGTCCGTCTCCCAGCTCTTCCATCAAGCAGGCATCCAGGTCGATACCAGCTGCTACGCACGCCTGGTTCAGGATGTCGTGGAGACCGCTTCGCAATTGAGTTCGTTGACTTTCGGTTTGGAGGCTCATTTCCGCCGCATCCAGGACCATGATCGTTGATGGTGTTACTCGGGGCGTCGACACGAATTCGCGAGCTGAGACGTCCAGGGCAGCCAGTTTTGTTCGCAAGGCGTCGCTATCAGGGTCGCCGAACTCTGTGAGCAGATTGAGCGCCGATTCCCAGGCCGCCCAGACCTGCTGGTTGTCACCGAGCGCCTGGTATGTGTCGCCCAGGCCGTTCAGCGCGACGGCTTCTCCGTGACGGTTGCCGGTACGCCGCGACAGGTCAAGCGACTGCTCAAAGCATGCCAACGCCTCCTGGAACTGGGCCAGGCGGAGGTACACCTGTCCCATGCGCTGCACGGTCATGCTCTCGTTGAGGCGATCGCCTGATTCGCGATTGAGCGCACGGACCTGGCGGAGGCCGTCCAGGGCGAGTAGGTAGCGTCCAGCCCGCATTTCGGCGACCGCCAGGGCACTCAGTGCCCTGGCTTCGCCATGTCTGCTGCCCACGATGCGGAACAGTTCAAGGGCATGCCGGGCGCACTCCGAGGCGTCGTCTGCCCGGTCGCGCTGCGCCTGGATCTCACTGAGCGAAAGAAGGGATTCCGCCTCTCCCAACCGATCACCTATCTGACGGCACAGGTCCAGCGACCGCTGGTAGTGCTCCAACGCCTGCGAAACACGGCCGAGCTGATGATGGGCGCTTCCCAGGCTGTTGTGGCTGACGGCTTGCGCGTGCAGGTCACCGGTGTGCTCGGCGAGGGTCACGGCATGAATTTGGAGTGTGCCCATGTCGGACCACAGGCCGTGGAGATCGAGGGATGGTGTCAGTGCACGGGCGATCTGCCACGCGTGCTCAGCCAGTTCGTCTGAGGATTCTTCGGCGATCTGCTGGACGATCGCCAGCAGCACCGGTCGCTCGGCTGTGAGCCATTCGATCGCTGCCGTATACGAGTCAAAGGTTTGGCCTCCTGGTGCGTTCTCGTGGTCGAGACTGCCTCTTGGGGGGCTGATGTGCAGGTTCGCCGCGATGCTGTGGTCGCGGTAGTGCTTCAGCAGCCTGCGCATCACCGCATGGCGCTGGTCGGCGGAATCTTCAGTGACCGACTGCTCATGCGCGTACATGTGCAGGAGATCGTGGCAGCGGTAGCGGTCAGGCTGGTGCTCCTCGACCAGCTGGACCATGCACAGAGCGTGCAGGTGCCTGCGGGCCTCCGGCACGGGCAAGTCACAGAGCGCAGCGGCAGCTGCGAGGCTCAAATCGGGCCCGGGGACCAGGCCAAGGAGGCGGAACATGCGGGCTGGCAGTGCAGCGAGCGCGCGGTAGGTCCAGGAGAAGGCGGCTCGCACGCTCGTGTCGCCGCCAGCATCGAGGGTGTCGAGCCGGTGATGTTGGTCCGACAGTTCTGCAACCAGGGCATGGAGCGGCAGATGGGGCCGTGCGGCGGCTCGGGCAGCGACAACGGCCAGGGCAAGGGGAAGCCGGGCACACAGATCTACCAGTTCCGCCGCTGTCTCTGGAGCGTCGGCAAGCCGTTGCTCACCCAGCCTGCTGGACAGCATCGTGAGTGCTTCGGTCGCGCTCAAGTTGCCCAACGACAGGGTGTGGGCGCCTACACCGACCGTCAGGGCCGACAACCGATGGCGGCTGGCGATCACCACTGCGCTGTGGGGACTGCCTGGCAGCAACGGTGTGACCTGTTCGCTCGATTCGGCGTTGTCCAGCACGATGAGCACGGCCCGTTCGGCCAACAAACTCCTGTAGAGCGCGGTGCGTTCGGTCAGCTCCACCGGAATTGCGTTCAGCGGTACGCCGAGTGCGCCCAGGAAGCGGCCGAGTGCATCGGATGGGAGCACTGGCTCGCTGGCCAAGCGGTGTCCCCCCAGGTCCATATACAACTGGCCGTCCGGGAAACGGTTCGCCGCCAGGTGCGCGAAGTGCACGGCCAGGGCGGTCTTGCCGACTCCCGCCATGCCGGTGATGACATTGACGAGCGGGCCGCCCTCGTTTGGCCGGAACTCCAGCGCGTTCTCCAACTCCGCCAGTTCGGCCTCACGTCCCACAAACCGGGCCAGCGCTGGTGGCAACGTCCTGGGAACGATGGTGCGCCCGTCTCTGTGCGCGCGAGGGATATCCGGGCGTGGCCGGAGGGTGACCGTGATAAAGCCCTGCTGCTGGGAGACGGTCGGGGTTGGGGAATCAGTCTGGCGGCAGTCCCGCAGAGCGGAGGGGATGCCGCTGCCCTCGCCCTCCACCAACCTCACCCAGGACAGGGCATGCGCCAGCCGAAAATTTCGTTTGCGGGACTGCCCTTCCAGCTGTGCCAGGCCGCAAGGTTCTTCGGTGGGGAACTCGTGGCCGAGCCACCGTCCGGGACTACTGATCTCAAGCCTGTCCTCGAAGAGACGCACGTGCACACACGCGTCGCGTACCGAATAGTCCCGGTGCACCAGCGCATTGGCTATCACCTCACGGACGGCAATCATTGGGTAGCCGTGTTCGATAACGGACTGCGCCCCCTGGCTACTGGGACCCTCATCGCGCCTCGTGTGCCGGGCGACGAACTCGCGGGCCGCCACTATCTGTTCCGGCGTGTTCCCCTCATACGTCTCGATCACTCGGCGCGCCCCACGATCCACGCCGTAGTAGCGGACACACTTGACCATGGCGGTCGGACACACGACCGTCGGACTCTTGCCGAACATGAGGACGCCGGTTCGGGTCAGCCGCCCCTCACCGCACAGCCCTGCACGCTCGAGGAACTCCCAAGAACTCAGGACAGCCGGATAGGCGGCAGCAATCTCTATCCGCAATTCGCCGCGAAACCGCTGGAGCGCATCGACATCGACCGTCACGGACGTCGTCAGAGCGTCGAGAAACGCGGCTTCTCCAGTCTGGTCTGCAGCTCCAGCCGCCGGCTCGCTGGCAGGAGTCGGCGGGAAGTGCTTGGCCAGACCTGCGGCCAGCTCGCTCACGCTCCCTACGGGATCGGCGTGAAAACGAGCAACCTTGGTCTGCAGGGCCAACTGCTCGACGTATGCGGCCTTCTCCATCTGCACCACGAACACCCGTGAGATACCGTCGGTGTGCGCCGCGTTCACGATTTGGTGCGCCCACGCGCTGCCCACCGCTCGCGTGGTCCCGCAGAGGACGATCGGGCAACCGGAAGACACAGCGCGCGCAGCGGCGCCGACCAACGACTCCCCCACAGAGACGGTTCCGTCATGACCTACGTCATATCCCGCTGAACGAAGCGGCTCAGCAAGTCGCTCTGCAACCGCCTCCTCGCCTTCGGCGCACACAATGTAGACGAACTGTCGGGCCACGGCTCAGCCCAGGGCCGTGCACAGCTCCGCCAAACCGCGCGGCCAGTCCTTCGCGAGATCCGCGTACTTCAGATCGGCCAGGATCGCTGGCGGCGCCCCGCCGGTCATCCGTACCGGCAATAGCCGTACGCCTGCGCCGCCGAGCTGGCGGGCGAGCATCGACATCCATTCCCGGCTCATCCAAGGGCTCGCGCTCCCCTCATCGGTGTAGCACAGCACGAGGCAAGCGGACTGGGTGAGGCCATCGTTCATCTTCTCCACGATCGAGTCACCGAGCCCGATCTCCCACGTGTCGAGCCACACTTGGTGGCCACGATCACGCAGCTCGGTCGCGAGCCGTTCGGCCACTGCTCCGTCGGCTCCGCGATGGCTCACAAAGACTGTCGTCAACGCGCCCTCCCCCGAACAACTGCCGGAGCACGCTCTCCAGCGACACCACTCACGGTACTCGCCCGACCGGTACCGAGGCCAAGACATCGGAAAACGGCAGACAGCAAGGATGACTTTGCAAGCCGAGCGCCACTCACCCGGCGCCCGGGCTCCGGGTTCCTCTCCGGCCGCGAGCCGTTCGAGAAGCACGCGTTGCCGTTCGATCAGGGCCGACCACCGAGGCACGAACACCAGCCCACACCGCACCCGCACGCTCTGCATAGAGCCGAAAGAGTGGCAGCGGGCAGTGGGAATCTCCTGGGACTTTTCTGGGACTTCCGGCTGCATCAACAGGCACGAGCGTGAAACAACCGAAAGGCCGTTCACACAGGTCAGCAGCCCCGAGCCGTCCATCGTGGCAGGTCACAGGACTCGCTGGTCTCTTCCGGGACAACTGACCCAACGGTATCCGCACCACACGCTGCGTCAGCGCCCGCTCGGCGCGGTGCCAGGTATCGGTCACGGCCAGCCTCCGGAACTACCGTAGGCCGCGACAGCAGCACACGGTGTGTTACGGCCCCAGTACCCGGTGGATGGCGTCGCATTCCGTCAAGCACGCCCTGACTCGGTATACGGACAGCAGGACTCGGTCCGCAACAGTCACGCAGCGCCCATGCAGCAGGAGGCGCCTTCGCCCTGTCACCGCACGTGGGGCGTAGCGTCTGCCGCCCTGATCCGTCGAAGCCGCGCAACATAGCTCGTGATCGCCGGTTAGCCAAACCGGCGTTTCCGGAGACGATTATTTCCCCAACGTCCACTCCTGAGCGCAACCACGGACCAAGCGACAGTGAAAGCGCGTCACCGCTGCCAGCCCGGAATTCACCGCGCCGCGTTCTCCGTTCGCGAACTGTGTCGTCCGTCTCTGGACTCTTCCACAGATCCATCTAGTGTTCCGTACTCCCCGGAGAATACCCGCACTTGCCCAATGCGCCGATAGCAACAAACGCCAATGCCGAACCATGTCGCGAGAAAGAGGCCGCAGCGCATCCTGCAGCTCCCCGCCATCATGTCGCCCCAGCTCAAAACCAAGCGCTCCTCCTGACCAGCGTCTGGTATTCAACCAGCGACCTCGCTGCTTGTCTCCGAGTGGACGCCTCAACCCTGCGCCGCTGGCGCACCACTCAGCCTCCACAGGGACCGCCTTTCGTCACGGTCTCGGAACGCGTCGTCATGTACAGCGCCCTCGACGTCGAGGAATGGCTGCGCAACCGACGTACCGTCCCCGCCAAGGGGTTCAATGGCCGATAAGACCAACGTTCCTGTCGGCGTCCGCCTCTCCACCGACATCGAATACCGCCCTGACCGCCCCACGCCGTATCGCGCACGTGTCCGGTGGACCGATCCCACCAGCAAGCGCCGCCAGTCACTGTCCGAGGGGAAAGACAGCGAAGACGAAGCGCAGGAGTGGCTGCAGGCCATCATCGAGGCCGCACAGGCCGGCCTGACCCCGTCGCTGGCCACCATGAAGCTCGCCGAATACGGCGAAACGAACATGGATCTCGCCCTGCGCGGCCTGGAGTTGAAGACGCTGGACCCCTACCTGTCAGGGTGGCGGATGCGAGTGGTCCCCGCCCTGGGCCACCTCGCGGTACGGATGATCACCAACGGCGTCGTCGACCGCAGCGTGCAGAACTGGATCGCCGACGAGCACAGCCGCTCAACCGTGAAGAACACCATCGCCGTTCTGGTCCGCGTCATGGAGCAGGCAGTCCGTGACGGCATCATCAAGGTCAATCCCGCCCGGGTGACGGGCTGGCAGAAGCTCTACAAGCAGGCCGAGGACGAACTCCTCGACCCACGCGGGCTGGCCCTGCCCGACTGGGAGACCCTCGCCGCACTGGCCGACGCGCTCGTGGCCGCCTCCCACGACGACTACCGCGGCTGGGGAGACGTCGTCCTCTTCGCCGCGTGCACCGCCGCCCGGATCGGCGAGGTGTCCGGATGCCGCGTCGGTGACATCGACACCGGCCAGTGGATCTGGACCGTGCGGCGTCAGACCACGCCCGCACCCGGCGGACTGACCGACAAGGGCACCAAGGGCAAGCGCGCCCGCAAAGTTCCCATCGTCGAGGAGATCCGCCCCCTCGTCGCCCAGCGCATCCTGTCCGCAGGCCCCGATCCCGATGCCCGCCTCTTCACCGGCCCGCGCGGCGGACGCATCTCCACCGCCGTCCTGCGCGACGCCACCCTCTGGGACGACGTGGTCACCAAGCTCGGCTACGAGCACCTGCGCCGCCACGACCTCCGGCACACCGGACTGACCTGGTTCGCCGACGCGGGAGTGCAGGTCCATGTCCTGCGCCGGATCGCCGGCCACGGCTCGCTGACCACCACGCAGCGCTACCTGCACCCGGACGTACACAAGATCACGGCCGCCGGCGCAGCGCTCTCCGCGCACCTCAGCGTGCTGCGCGCACCGCGCTCTCTGCCGGGCCCGATCGTCATGACCCGCTGACGCCGGTCAAGGGCGCCGGTCCCCAACTGGTCCCCAAGAATGGCCAAGGGCCGGTTTCGGATGTCTCCGAAACCGGCCCTGACCTGCGACTGTCTCCAGTCGGGACGACAGGATTTGAACCTGCGACCCCTTGACCCCCAGTCAAGTGCGCTACCAAGCTGCGCCACGTCCCGATGCACTCACCCACGGAAACCCGCGTGATCGTGCGAAAGGAACTTTACCCCACGCCGGGGGCTGCTCCGTAAGGACGCGGGCCGCGCGACAATCGGGGTATGAGCGGGACAGCTGAGGTTCGGCAGGGCGGCGGGCGGGACCGGGATCCGGACGGGCGGGCGCGCAACGCACGGCCGCGTGACGGACTGGGGCGGCCTCTGCCGTACGGCAGGGACGGCGTGGAACGGCAGCCCGAGGGACTCGTGCGCAGCCCCGAGGAGACCGTCGTCGAGGCGCAGGCGCTGCTGGACGGCGGGAAACCGTTCCACGCGCACGAGGTCTTCGAGGACGCCTGGAAGGCGGGCCCCGAGGGGGAGCGTGCGCTGTGGCGGGGGCTGGCCCAGCTCGCCGTGGGGCTGACGCACGCCGCCAGAGGCAACGTGACCGGCGGTGCGCGGCTGCTGCGGCGCGGGGCGGCGGCGTTGGAGGAGTGGGCTTCGGGAACCGGTCAGGCGCGCCCCTACGGAATGCGGCTCGCGGAACTGGGCTCCTGGGCAAGGGAGTTGGCGGAAGCCGTGGAGCAGGAGGATACAACGATCAGCGCGACGGACTGGGCCCCGCGACTACGCGGCCCCGGAGCCTGACGAGCCCGCCACTTTCCCGCCCGGGGCGGCCTCATCCCGACGAGCACCCGGGTGCGATGGACCCACTGTCAGTGCCGTGCGGCACACTCCAGGTGTGCGAAAGATTCATGTCATCGGGATTGGGTCGGGCGACCCCGACCAGCTCACGCTTCAGGCGGTCAAGGCGCTGAGGGACACGGACGTGTTCTTCATCCTGGACAAGGGCGAGGTGAAGGCCGACCTCGTCCAGTTGCGCCACGACATCCTCGACGCGCACATACCCGAGGGGGCGTACCGGCTGGTCGAGGCGCGCGACCCGGACCGCGACCGGTCCGCCGGGGGCGCGGCGTACTCGCCCGCGGTCGGGGACTGGCGCAGCGCCCGCGCCGAGATCTACCAGCGGCTGATCTCCGAGGAGCTGGGCGAGGACGAGAGCGGCGCGTTCCTGGTGTGGGGCGATCCCTCGCTGTACGACAGCACGCTGGGGATCCTGGAGGAGATCCTGGACCGGGGCGCGGTGGCGTTCACGTACGACGTCGTGCCCGGGATCAGCAGTGTGTCCGCGCTCGTCGCCCGGCACCGCACGGGACTCAACCGCGTGGCCCGGCCTGTCCAGATCACCACGGGCCGGCGCCTCGCGGAGGGCTTTCCGGACGGCGTCGACGACGTGGTGGTCATGCTCGACGCCCATCAGACCTTCCGGCAGTACGCGGACGAGGACATCGACATCTACTGGGGCGCGTACATAGGCACCCCGGACGAGATCCTCCTCTCCGGTCCGCTGGCAGAGACGGCGCCCCGCATCGAGCGGCTGCGCGCCGAGGCCCGGGAGCGCAAGGGGTGGATCATGGACACGTACCTGCTGCGGAGGCATCCGAAGGGGTAGTCCGGCCGGTGGGCGGAGCCTCTACGCCGAGCGGGTCGTCCCGCATGCACATGGCGCACTCCGGTGTGAAAGTGACGAATGTGACGACCACCGAGGAATCCGTGCTGCCCCCCGCACAGGCGTCCGCGCCGCCGGTGCTGGACAAGCGGCGCCGCAATGTCGTCTTCGTGACGATCATGCTGGGCATGCTCCTCGCGGCCCTGGACCAGACGATCGTGGGCACGGCCCTGCCGACGATCGTGTCGGATCTCGGCGGCGCGGAGCACATGTCGTGGGTGGTGACGGCGTACTTGCTGGCGGAGACCGTAGCCACGGTGCTGGTCGGCAAGTTCGGTGACCTGTTCGGCCGCAAGGTGGTCTTCCAGGCCTCCGCGATCATCTTCATCACCGGTTCGTTCCTGTGCGGCCTCTCGGCGAACATGACGATGCTGATCCTCTGGCGGGCGGTCCAGGGCATCGGCGCCGGCGGACTGATGGTCACCGCGATGGCCCTGATCGCGGATGTCATCCCGCTGCGGGAACGCGGCAAGTACCAGGGCGCGATCGGTGCCGTCTTCGGCGTGGCCACCGTCATCGGACCGCTGCTCGGCGGCCTGTTCACGGACCACCTGACTTGGCGCTGGGCCTTCTACGTGAACGTGCCGATCGCGATCGTCGTCGTCATCGCCGCGGCCCGCACCATCCCCGTCGTGAAGTCGGCGGTCCGCCCCGTCATCGACTATCTGGGTATCGCGTTCGTCGCGATCGGGGCCAGCGCGCTCATCCTGGCGACGAGCTGGGGCGGCAACCAGTACGCCTGGGGCTCGGGCACGATCATCGGCCTGTTCGTGGGCGGTGTCATCTCGCTCGGCCTCTTCTGCTGGGTCGAGACGCGCGCGGCCCAGCCGACCCTGCCGATGCGCCTGTTCGCCAACCCCGTCTTCACGGTCTGCTCGATCCTCAGCTTCATCGTGGGCTTCGCCATGCTCGGCGCGATGACGTTCCTGCCGACCTATCTCCAGTACGTCGACGGCGACTCGGCCACCATCTCCGGCGTCCGCACGCTGCCCATGGTGATCGGCCTGCTCATCGCGTCCGTCTTCAGCGGCAACGTGGTCAGCAAGACCGGCCAGTACCGCGTCTTCCCCATCATCGGCTCGCTGGTGATGGCGGTGGGGCTCTATCTGCTCTCGCTGATGGGGCCGGGCACCGGCGCGTGGCTGGCGTCGCTGTACATGTTCGTGCTCGGCACCGGGATCGGCCTGTGCATGCAGGTGCTGACGATCGCCGTGCAGAACACCGTGCTCTACGCCGACCTCGGTACGGCGACCTCCGGCGTCACCTTCTTCCGTACGCTGGGCAGTTCTTTCGGGACGGCCGTGTTCGGCACCATCTACACCAACTCCCTGAAGCCGAACCTCAGCGACGGGGTCGCCGAGGCCACCCGGACCGGCGCGGCGGATCCTGCCGCGATCGCCCAGGCCTCGCAGAGTCCGGAAGGGCTGCACAGGCTGCCCTCGGAGGCGGCCGAGCCCATTGTCAGGGCGTACGCCGACACACTCCAGACCGTCTTCCTCTGGACGGTCCCGGTCGCGTTCCTCGGCTTCATCGTGGCCCTGTTCCTCAAGCAGGTGCAGTTGCGCGACAGCGCGCGGATGGGTTCGACCGACATGGGCGAGGGCTTCGCGTCGCCGGCCGGCACCGATTCGCGGCGGGTCCTCGAAGCCGCCGTCGGAAAGATCATCGGCGGTACGGAGATGGACACCGCGCGCCGTATCGTCACGGAGTCCGACACCCGGCTCGACGTGGCGGGGGCATGGGCGGTGATGCAGGTGGAGCTGTTCACCCGGATGGTCGGTCACGCCAGTCTCGGGCTGATCGCCGCCCGGCGCCGGCTGCCCCCGGAGGTCCTGGTACCGGTCTTCGACCGCATGGTCGAGGAGGGCTACCTCACCCGCGACGGCTCCCTCTTCTCGCACACCGCCGCGGGCGAACGGGAGGCGCGGGTCCTCGGCGAGGCGTGGGGAAGCTGGCTCGCAGGGCGTGTGGAGGAGGACCTCGGCCGCCCGTCGGGCGACGACCTGCGCGCCGCCGTCGACTCGATCGCCAAACGCCTGCTCGTCGAGGACCTGAGCAGTGGCCTCCCGCCCACCCGGCAGCCGGAGTTGGCGTCCAGCACATCGAGCTGACGGGCCGGGCACGCGCGCCCGTCAGCGCGCGCCGAGGTCCAGCCGGGTCAGCGCCGACTCGACGTCCGGGACCGCGTCGACGCCGTCCGGAAGGGGCGGGCGGCGTACGACGACCACCGGAAGTTCGAGGTCACGTGCGGCCTCGAGCTTCGCGGCGGTCGCCTCTCCCCCGCTGTCCTTGGTCACCAGGAGATCGATCCGATGCTCGCGCAGCAGGGTTCGCTCGCCTTCCACCGTGTAGGGACCGCGCGCCAGCAACACCTCGACGTCCAGGGGGAGAGGGGGTTCGGGCGCCTCCACCGACCGTACGAGAAAGTGGAGTTGGGGCAGGTTCACGAAGGGCGCCAGGCCCAGGCGGCCCGTGGTGAGAAAGACCCGGCTGCCCAACTCCGGCAGCAGCGCGGCGGCTTCGGTGAGGGAGACCGCCGAGTGCCACCGGTCGCCGGGGCCGGGGCGCCAGCCGGGGCGGCGCAGCACCACGGCCGCGACTCCCGTCGCCGCAGCGGCCCGGGCCGCGTTCGCCGTGATGCCCGTAGCGAACGGGTGCGTCGCGTCGGCCACCGCGTCCACGCGATGCTCCCGCAGCCACCGCGCGAGTCCGTCCGCCCCGCCGAAGCCCCCGATCCGTACGTCCCCGTCGAGCACCCCGGGCCGGGAGACCCGGCCCGCCAGCGACGTGGTCACCCGTACCCCGGGGCGTGCGGCCAGCCGGGCGGCGAGTTCGCGCGCCTCGGTGGTACCCCCGAGGACCAGGACGTGGTGAGACATGGGATCGAGCGTACGGGGCGTGCCGCTCGCCGCCGCTGTCGGCCGTCACCGGTCGACTGTCGGCGGTCAGCCGTCAACAGTCAGCCTTCAGCGCAGAAGCAGCTGGGCCCCGCCCAGCACCGTCGCGGCGATCACCAGCCGTTCGAAGAGCCGCTGGTTGATGCGGTGCACGGCCCACTTGCCGAGGAGGGCCCCCGGCAGCACGAAGGCCGCCAGTGCCGCGTCCAGGAGCAGCGAGTTCCCGTCGATCAGGCCGAGGCCCACGCTGAACGGCACCTTCGACACGTTGACGATCAGGAAGAAGAAGGCGGAGGTGCCGAGGAAGCCGAGTTTCCGGAAGCCTGCCGACAGGAGGTACATGGACATCACGGGGCCGCCCGCGTTGGCGACCATGGTGGTGAAGCCGCCGAGCACGCCGTACGAGCGGGCCTTGATCCGGCCCGTGCGCGTCGCCACCGAGTCGGGTTCGTCGTCCTCCTTGGCGGCCCGTCTGCGCCAGAGGGTGACCGCCGCCATCAGCAGCAGGATCGCGCCGATCGAGGTCCGGACGACCCCGTCGTCGGCCCACACCAGGAACAGCGTGCCGAGGACGACTCCCGCGGCGACCGCCGGGAACAGCCGCCAGAGCGTGGGCCAGTGGGCGTGGCGCCGGTAGGTGAGCACCGCGAGTACGTCCCCGACGATGAGGATGGGCAGCAGCACCCCCGTCGAGGCGCGGGCGGGCAGCACGGCGGCGAAGATCGCGAGGCTGACCGTGTTGGCCCCGCTCACGGCGGTCTTCGAGAAGCCGACGAGCAGAGCCGCGGCGGCGAGAGCCGCGAACTCCCATGCGGATATGTGCCAGAGCGTCATCGTGTCCATGCGGGAACCGATGCTATGCCCACGTATCTCGTTCGCGTAAGGACCGTCTCGCCCACTGGCCCCTGAGGTTCTCGCGGGTCGCGCGGATCGCGGTCACCCGCCCTTGCGGGCGCCCTCCCCGACTCCTCGCGGGGCGCGTCTCAGGAGTGGGCAGCCGGCTCGTCCGCGGCGCACGAGTCGCCCGCGAGTCCCAGGGTCGCGAACGCGCCGGCGAGCGAGGCGAAGCCCTCGTCACCCAGCGGTTTCACGACGCGGCGGCGCACCGAGTCGGCGAACACCCTGGCCGTGGCCGTGGCCCTCTCGCGGCCCTGCGGCGTCAGCGCGGCGTAGGTCACCCGGCGGTCCGAACTCGACGGCCTGCGCTCGACGAGCCCGGCGTCGGCCAGCCTGTCGACCACCCCGGTCGTCCCCGCCGTGGAGAAACCGAGCGTCTGGGCGACCAGCCGCATCGGGGCCGCCTGCTCAGGAGCGGTAGCGAGAAAGCAGAGGACCTCGAGCAACGACGGCGGCAGGCCGATCTCGCGCTGCGCGTCCGCGAGGAGCTGGTCCGTGAGATCGCGGAATCCGGTCGCCAGGGAGTTCCAGCGCTGGAGCAGCTCCGTCTCCTCGGCGCTGGGGTACCCGGTCGCTCCGGCACCGGGGCACTCCGCGGCGGCCGGCCATTCGACCCGCCCCGCCGCCTGCTGGGACTCCCCCATGCGCCGGCTCCTGTCTTTCCGATCCTGGTCCTGACCTGCTTGCCGAGGGTACCCCGGCCAGCTATTATCTCGCGAGCTACCTAATAGCTGGCAATATATTGATCTCTCTAAATACTGCTCCGAACCGCTCAGGAAGGCACGACCATGTCCAACACCACCTCGAACTCCGCCTCCTCCGTCTCGCTCTCGGCCGTGAGCCCGGGCCGCTGGGTACTCGACCCGGCCGGTACGGCGGTCCGCTTCGCGAACAAGACGATGTGGGGCCTCGTCAACGTCAAGGGCGTCTTCGCCGAGGTCAGCGGTGAGGGCGAGGTACTCGCCGGAGGCGGCGCGCACGGCAGCATCACGATCGACGCCGCATCCCTGAACACCAAGAACACCAAGCGTGACGTCCACCTGCGCGGCGCGGACTTCTTCGACGTCGAGAAGCACCCCACACTCGTCTTCACCGCCACCGACGTCACCCCGACCGGCGACGGCACCGCCCAGGTCACCGGCGAGCTGACCGTGCGCGGCGTCAACCGCGCGCTCTCCTTCACCGCGACGGCCTCCGAGGCCTCGGCGGACGCGGTCACCCTCACCGCGGAACTCCCGGTGGAACGCTCGGAGTTCGGCATGACCTGGAACCAGGCCAACATGCTCAAGCCCCTGACCTCGGTCACGATCACCGCGCGCTTCACTCGCCAGGCCTCCTGAGCCAGAACCGGCCACGCCGTTCCACAGTCGGGAAGTGGTGCGGGTCACGGTCTACTTGGCGGGTCTGACCTGGAGCGGCGCACACCAAGGGGCGGTCATGGAAAGTACGATCAACCAATGGCTGACACGACCGAAACCACGCCCGGCTGGCTGAGTACCGACGACCTCGAGCAGACGCGCGCACGTATGCCGATCCTCTACGTCGAGGCCGTACCGGTGCGCGTCGACGACAACGGCGAAGTGACCAGCGTCGGACTGCTGCTGCGCATCGGGCCGGACGGGACGGTCAGCCGTGCCCTCGTCTCCGGCCGGGTGCTGCACCACGAGCGGGTCCGGGACGCCCTCATGCGCCACCTGGAGAAGGACCTCGGACCCGTGGCACTGCCCCGGATCCCGGCCTCCCCGCAGCCCTTCACCGTCGCCGAGTACTTCCCGACGCAGGGGACCACGCCCTTCCACGACCCCCGCCAGCACGCGGTGTCGCTCGCCTACATCGTCCCGGTGGCCGGCGACTGCCGCCCCCGTCAGGACGCTCTCGACCTGGTCTGGTTCAGCCCGCAGGAGGCCTCGTCCCCCATGGTCCAGAACGAGATGCCGGGCGGCCAGGGAGTTCTCCTCAAGCAGGCCCTCGCGCATGTGGGCTGCCTGTCCTGACCGGATGCGCCAGGCGATGACGGTGTGGTGGCATCAGCGCAGGTCGGCCGGTGCGGGACTGTCGTGGAGGAAGCCCCCCGACTGGTGCTGCCACAGCTTCGCGTAGGCGCCTTGCGAGACGAGCAGTTCCTGGTGCGTGCCCTGTTCGACGATCCGTCCGCGGTCCAGGACGACGAGCCGGTCCATGTTGGCGACCGTGCTCAGCCGGTGGGCCACCACGAGCGCTGTGCGGCCTTCCATGAGCCGCCACAGCGCCGCCTGGACGAGAACCTCGCTCTCGGAGTCCAGGGCGCTGGTCGCCTCGTCGAGCAGCAGGATCGGCGCGTCGCGCAGGATCGCCCTGGCCAGGGCGACCCGCTGACGCTGCCCGCCGGACAGCTTCACACCGCGCTCGCCCACCATGGTGTCGAAGCCGTCCGGCAGCGCGTCGGCGAACTCCGTGACGTGTGCCGCGTCGGCCGCGCGACGGATGTCGGCTTCGGTGGCGTCGGGCCGGGCGAAGGCGATGTTCGCGCGCAGCGAGCGGTGGAACATCGCCGGGTCCTGCGGCACGTAGGCGGTCAGACTGCGCAGGTCGGCCTGGCGCATCCTGCTGATGTCCTGGCCGCCGATCAGGATCCGGCCGGTGTCGATGTCCGTCATGCGCAGCAGCAGCCGGGTGAGGGTGGTCTTGCCGCCGCCGGACCGGCCGACCAGACCGATCTTCGCTCCGCTGGGCACGGCCAGGTCGAGCCCCTCGAAGAGCGGTTCCGCGCCCGCGTGGGCGAAGGTCACCTCCTCGAAACGGACGTCGGCGGACCGGGACCGCAGCGGCTCCGGCGACGCCGGGTCGAGCACGGTCGGCGGGATCAGCAGTAGTTCGGTGAACTGCGCGGCCTCCGTCATCGAGCTCTCCAGGCGGCGGTAGATCTGGTTGAACTCGAACATGATCCGCGTCGCGTTGGAGTAGTACATGAAGGCGACCACGACCGACTCGACGCCGCCGCCGCCCAGCGCGACCGCGAGCAGCAGGCCCAGCGCGTTGGTCAGCACGGACATCGGCGCGACCAGGGTGTCGATGCGCAGGTTGCCGTAGTCCCACGACCGGAGCATGAGCCTGCGTGACACCGCGACGCGGGACCGGTGTTCGGCCGCCTCGCGTTCCTCCGCGGCGAACGCCCGGACCGTGTCCATGTTCATCAGGCTGTCGGAGACGTGCCCCGACACCCGGGCGATCGCCTCCTCTCGCTCGTCGACGAGCGCCTGGCGGCGCCGGATGAGGGGCACCACGCAGACCGCCGTCAGCGCGATCATCACCAACAGCCCGACCACGAGCAGCGGTTCGTAGAGCCACAGCACCACGGACCCGAACGCCAGTGGCACGAAGCTGCCCACGACCTGGAAGGTCATGGTGTCGACGAACTCCTCGAAGCGGGAGGCGAAGCTCAGTACCCGTTTGGTCAGCGATCCGGCGAAGTTGTCGTGGAAGAACGCCGCGTCCTTGGCGAACAGTTCGTCCATGCCGATCACGTACAGGTGCTCGATGCCGAGGGCGTCGACACGGTTGAGGCAGTGCAGACCGACGCGCCACAGCGTCTCCGCGAGCAGCAGGATGCCGGTGAAGGCGAGGACGTAGGGCAGCGTCGAGCCGACACCGATTCCGTTGTCGTCCGCGATCCGGCCGACCAACTTGGCGATGACCAGCGGCGCGATGTAGTTGATGCCGATGTTGCCCAGCGCCGGCAGCAGCAACGCGGGCGGCGTCAGCCGTCGCAGCCGGGCCAACTCCCTTACGTAGTAACGAAGTGCGAGGAGTACCGGGCCCTTGCCCGGTACTGACTCGCGTGTTTCAGGCGTGTCCATCCCCACCCCGTGTGTCGTCGTACGGCACTCCCCCGATGCTTCCGACCTGCGAGTACGGGCAGGTCGGGAGTCGAAGTGTCCCGTGACTCCGGGTATGCGGTCCAAGCGTTTTTCTCAGCCATCGGCAGGCGCGAAACGAACCGATGGACCGTCACCAGCCGGTCAGCAACAGGTGGTTGAGGAGCAGCGCGAGGGTCGCCTGTGCCGCGAGCCAGGCACGGGGGCGGGTGAGGAACGCGCAGGCCGCGAGCAGCCACATCACGAACGGCAGCCAGATGCGTTCGGTCTCCGCCTTGCTCATGCCCGAGAGGTCGGCGACGAGGAGGGCGAGCAGGGCGGCGAGTACGAGCAGGGCGAGGCGGAGTTCGGGAGCGGGCGTGCGGAGGCGGGCGCGGAGTTCCTTGTGCGGGACGGCCGCGGCGGCCCGGCGAAGTCCCGCCACCGTCGCCGGGCCCGCGATCAGCACGGTGCACGCGAGGTTGGCCCACACCCAGTAGCTGTACGGCCGGATGCCGCCGGCCCCCTGGTAGTAGCGGGTCACCAGCAGCCGGTACGCCTCCCACCAGTCGAAACCGGCGAGGGTGAACGCGAGCGGGACGACGAGGGCCCCGGCGAGCACGTACGGGAGGGGGCGGAGTCGGCTCGTGCCGAGCAGCAGGACGGCGGCCGCGATCACCACGAACAGCGTCAGCCCGTACGAGAGATACACGGTGAGACCGAAGAGGAGCCCGGAGGCGAGGCCGGTCGTCCGCGGCCGGTGTCCCGTCACGGCCAGGGCGAGGAACGCGACGGCCCAGGCGGCGACCGCGGCGAAGTAGCCGTCCGCGGAGGTCCCCATCCAGACGGCGGCCGGGGCCAGCACGAGGAAGGGCGCGGCGCGGCGGGCGAGTGCCTCCGCGGAAAGCGCTCGTACGGTGACGAGGACCGCGACCGCCGCCGTCGCGCCGACGGTGATGCACCAGACGCCCGCCCAGGCCCCGCCGCCGAGCCCGGTCCGGTCGAGGAGGACGAAGGTGAGGGTGGCCGCCGGGGGGTGTCCGGCGACGTGCGCGGGCCAGTGGTCCGGGGATCCGATCAGGATGTGGTGCGTGAAGTCCCGCAGGGTGGTCGGGATGTCGTGGAAGCGGTCGATGACCTGGAGGTATTCGTACCCGGTCGTCAGCCGCTGGGCGATCCCGCGATGCCAGCCGTCGACGAGGGCCAGGGAGAACGTCCAGGCCGTGCCGGTGCCCCAGACGCTCAGCAGCAGCGCGCGCCAGGGCAGCCGGGCGGCGACGAGCGGGCCGTAGACGACGACCGCGACGGCCACCACGATCGCGGCCGGGGTACCGGGGCCGACGTGCGGATCCCAACGGGAGTACAGCGGCGGCCAGCCGACGTGTAGCGTCCCGTCGCGGTGCTCGATGGCGGTGCCGACCAGCACGGCGGCCAGCACGAGCAGCGCGGCGGCCAGGGCCGCGGACAGGTCACGGAGAAGATCGCGGTTCACACCGGCACGTTAGGCCGAGGTCCGGCCGCCGAGGCCGCCACCGGGGTGGACGTCAGAGTTTCGTCATGGTTCGCGCACCCTTTCGTGGGCTGTCCCGCGCCTACGGTCGGGGCATGCCCCGGTCCCCTTCCTCCCCCGCCTTCTGGCGCAGCCCGCTGCGCCACCCCTGGTTCACCTCCGTGCTCGGCATCGTGCTGCTCGGCGGGATCACGGTGATGTTCGTGACGGGTCTCCTGTCGTACGCCGCCTACAATCCGGGCCTGTCGCCGGTGAACGACATGACTCCGGACAAGGGGCTGCTCGGCTTCTATCTCTTCTCCTGGCCGACCGGCCCGCACTGGCTGTACCGCCTCACGCAGGGCGTCCACGTCACGCTCGGCGTCACACTGATCCCCGTACTGCTGGCGAAACTGTGGTCGGTGGTGCCGAAGCTCTTCGCGCTGCCGCCCGCGCGGTCCTTGGCGCACGCGCTGGAGCGGGTCTCGCTGCTTCTTCTGGTGGGCGGCGCCCTGTTCGAGTTCACGACGGGCGTGCTGAACGTCCAGCTCGACTACCTCTTCCCCGGCTCCTTCTACCCGCTGCACTTCTACGGGGCCTGGGTGTTCTTCGCCGCGTTCGTGACACACGCGGTACTGCGGGTGCCGACAGCCGTACGTAACCTGCGTCACCTGCGGGACGAACTACCGCCTGAAGCTAGCGAGTTGGTGTCTCCGGATCCCGCCGAACCCACCGTCTCGCGGCGTGGCGCCCTCGGTTTCGTCGGCGGCGGTTCGCTGCTGCTGTTCGCCACGACGGCGGGCCGGAGCTTCGACGGGCCGGTGCGGGAGACGGCTCTGCTGGCGCCGCACGGCGGTCCCGAACCGGGGTCCGGGCCCAGCGCGTTCCAGATCAACAAGACGGCGAGGTCGCGCGGGATCAGCGCGACGGAGACGAGCGCGGAGGCGTGGCGGCTGGTGGTCGAGGGGCGCGGGCGGCCTGTCCGTCTGAGCCGGGACGAGTTGCTCCAACTCCCCTTGCACAGCGCCGCGCTGCCCATCGCGTGCGTGGAGGGCTGGTCCACCTCCGACCAGCATTGGCGAGGGGTGCGGCTACGGGATCTGGCGCGGCTCGTGGGCTATGAGCGGGCGCCCGACGTCCTGGTGGAGTCGCTCCAGCGGCACGGGGCGTTCCGGCGGGCGGCGCTGCGCGACAACCAGGTGCGTGACCCGGATTCCCTGCTCGCCCTGTTCGTCAACGGCGCGCCGCTCACGCCCGACCACGGGTTCCCGGCGCGGATCATCGTGCCCGCGGCACCCGGCGTGCTCAACACCAAGTGGGTGGCCCGGATGACGTTCGGGGACCTGTGAAGCCTGTGAGGAGAGCTGGGATGCGACGACGGTTCAGGGCGGGTATCGCGGATGTCATCGGGAGTCCGCTGCAACTCCTTCTGCTCGCCTGCTCGTTCGCGCTCGCCGGTTACGCGGGGGTGCGGCTGCTGGCGGGTGACTGGTTCGGGGTGGCGCTGTGGTTCGTGGGCGCGGCGGTGCTGCACGACCTGGTGCTGGTACCGCTGTACGCGGGGGCGGACCGCGCCCTCTCACGCGCGCTGGGAGCGGTCGGCCGCCGGGGGTGGACGGTCTTCGTCCGGGTACCGGCGGCACTCTCCGGTCTCCTGCTGCTGGTGTGGTTTCCGCTGATCAGCGGGCAGATGGCGGACCACTACCGGTCCGCTACCACCCTGTCGGGCGACGGGTTCCTCTCCCGCTGGCTGCTGATCACGGCGGCGCTGTTCGGGGGCTCCGCGGTGCTGCTCGTACTGCGGTTGCGCAGGGCGACGAAGGACCGGCCGCCTGCCTCCCACTGACCGTCCGGGCGCCAGTCCGCGCGCGCCGCGTGCCTCAGCAGGGCCGCGGCGCCGAGGCGAGCCCACGGGAAGCCCGGGCCCGCGGCGTCATGGGCGCCGGCGACGCGGACGACATGGACGTGGACGCGTTCGTCGACGTCCATGTCCGGGACGGCCTCGACAATCAACAGTCCGCCGGGAGACAGGAGTTGGGACATCCGGCGGAGCAGGGCGGCCGGATCGCCACCGATGCCGACGTTGCCGTCGATGAGGAGGGCGGTGTCCCAACGGCCTTCGCCCGGGAGCGGCTCGAAGACCGACCGGTGCAACGCCTGCCCACCGAGCTTCACGGTGTGCGCGACGGCGGCCTCGCTGACGTCGATACCGAGCGCGGGCCGGCCCCGCGCCGCGAGCTCGGCGACGAGCCGCCCCGGCCCGCACCCCACATCGAGCACAGCGCCTTCGCAGTGCCGCAGGGCCTCCAGATCGGCCGCGTCGGCCCGTGCGCACCAGCGCTCGACATCGAGGGGGAGCAACCAGCCGTCGGGGCGGCGGAGATAGAGAGGGCCCTGCCCGGTACGGAGCGCGTCGGAGTACGGGTCGGCCGACCAGGGGGCGGCGGGATCCTCCGGTGCGCCTTGCCCGTCAGGCGTGCGAGGCGAGCTCAGCGCGTGAGACACGGCGGGCGCGTGAGGCGTACTCGGCGTGTAAGGCATGGCAGGCATGTCGGGCCTACCCGGCGCGTAAGGCCTGCCCGGCATCTCGGGCAAGCCCGGCGTGTGAGGCCGAGGCCGCTCGGGCCGGGAGCGGAGTCCGGCTGGGCCGGGAAGCGGGACCGTCACGGGCGGGACCGTTACGGGCGGGACCGTTACGGGCGGGACCGTTACGAACGGGACCGACGGCGACGGGGGAACCCGCTCCCCAGGTGCGGCGTGAGCGCCGGGCCCTGCGCTCATCGGTGGCTCACCGCCCGCACACGGGCCAGCTCCGCCGCGAACCGGCCGAAGGGTGCCGCCGCCGCGACCGCCTCCGCGTCGGCGGCCGTGTCGACGTCCCGGAGAGCGGGCAGATCACGTACGCGCAGGCCCGCGGCCGTCAGACGGGCCCGCTGTACGGCGCCGGTGTCCGGCGTCGACATCGGTACGCCGCGCAGCAGTTCGGGGTCGGGAGCGGCGAGCCCCAGCGCCCAGAACCCGCCGTCCTCCGCCGGTCCGAAGTACGCGTCGCAGTCGGCGAAGTCCACGGTGAGAAGCCCGGGCGTCACCTGGGGTGTGTCCATGCCGATGAGCAGCGCGGGCCCTTCGCAGCCGGCGAAGGCGGCGGCCAGCCGCTCGTCGAGACCTCCCGCACACTGCGGTACGACGTCGAAGCCGGGCGGCAGCCAGGGGCCCGGCGCCCCGTCGAGCACCAGGACACGGCGGGCGGCGGGCGTCGCCGCCACCGCACGCAGGGTGTCCACAAGGGCCGCCTCGGCGAGCTGTGCCGCTTCACCGGGCGTGAACGGCGGCGTCAGCCGGGTCTTCACCCGCCCCGGCCGCGGCTCCTTGGCGATGACGAGCAGGGTGTTCACTGGGCGGTTCCTCCCTGGGAGGGGGCGGCCGCCAGGACCGGCGCCGGCGGTTCGGCCAGGACCCGGCGCATGTCCCGTACCGCCTGCCAGGTGCCGCGCCAGGTGCCGGTGACCTTGGAAGCGCCGGTGCGCGGCAGATACGGCACGTCGTGTTCGGCGACGCGCCAGCCGGCGTCGGCGGCGCGGACGACCATCTGGAGCGGGTAGCCGCTGCGGCGGTCGGTGAGGCCGAGGGCGAGCAGCGCTTCACGGCGGGCCGCGCGGAGCGGGCCGAGATCGTGCAGGCGCAGCCCGGTGCGGCGGCGCATCATCCGCGCCAGGGCGAGGTTTCCCGCCCGGGCGTGCGCGGGCCAGGCGCCCGGGCCCTGCGGGCGGCGCCGCCCGAGCACGAGGTCCGCCTCTCCGTCCCGGACCTCGCTCACGAAGGGGACGAGCAGCGACGGGTCGAGCGAGGCGTCGCAGTCGCAGAAGCACACGAAGTCCGCGGTGGCGGCGGTCAGCCCGGCGTGGCAGGCGGCGCCGAACCCGCGGCGCGCCTCGCGCACGACGGTGGCGCCGAGGCCGCGGGCCAGTTCCGCCGAGCCGTCCGTGGAGCCGTTGTCCACGACCAGCGCGCGCCAGCCTGGGGGGATGCGGGCGAGTACCCAGGGCAGGGCCTCGGCCTCGTTCAGACAGGGGAGGACCACGTCGACTTCCGGGTCCGTCGGGGGAAGGGCTGGATTTGCGGTCACGGCTTTCACCTTACGAACGCGAATGGCGCATATCGGGCTTGGCGTCCTTACGAAACACGGACGTCGAGCGGCGTCGGCGGCACGGGGGCGAGGCCGGTGGGAGGCTGGAGGCATGCAGCAGCCGTACGAACCCCCAGGTACCGGACGTGCTCCGAGCGGCCATGGGGACACGAGCCCGGGCGGATCCGGAGGGACGACGCGCGTTCTCGTCGTCGACGACGATCCGACCGTGGCCGAGGTCGTCTCCGGCTACCTCGACCGCGCGGGATACGCCGTGGACCGGGCCGCGGACGGGCCCGGCGCGCTCGCCCGGGCCGCCGCGAACTGGCCGGACATGGTGGTGCTGGACCTGATGCTGCCGGGGATGGACGGTCTTGAGGTGTGCCGGCGGTTGCGGGCGCGCGGTCCCGTGCCCGTCATCATGCTCACCGCCCGCGGTGACGAGGACGACCGGATCCTCGGACTCGAGGTCGGCGCCGACGACTACGTCACGAAGCCGTTCAGCCCCCGGGAACTGGTGCTCCGGGTGGAGTCCGTCCTGCGCCGCACGCGGCCCGCCACCGATGTCCGTCCCCTCCGCGCGGCCGGTCTCACCGTCGACCCGGCCGCCCGGCGCGCCACCAAAAACGGCGAGGAACTCGCCCTCACCATCCGCGAGTTCGACCTCCTCGCCTTCTTCCTCCGCCATCCCGGGCGGGCCTCGAGCCGGGAGGACCTGATGCGCGAGGTCTGGGGCTGGGACTTCGGGGACCTGTCGACGGTCACGGTCCACGTGCGCCGGCTACGGGGGAAGGTCGAGGACGATCCCGGGCGACCGCGGCTGATCCAGACGGTCTGGGGCGTCGGCTACCGCTTCGACGCCACGCCCCGCGAAGAGGCGGTCTGACACATGCGCGACATGCTGCTCATCGCTCTCTACGCCTTTCTCGGCGCCGCCGCGGCGGGGCTGCTCGGGGCGGGTGTGCTCTGGCTGATCCGACGGCGGTCACTGACCGCGTCGCTCGCTGTCGTGGCCGCGGTGGCCGTCACCGCGATGCTCGCCGGGACGCTGACCGTCGCCTGGGCGATGTTCCTGTCCTCGCACGACCTGTCCGTCGTGACCACGGTCGTCGCGATGGCGGCCATCGTGTCCCTGGCGACCGCTCTCCTCCTGGGCCGCTGGGTCGTCGCCCGCAGCCGGGCGCTCACTCTCGCCGCCCGCTCCTTCGGCGACGACGGTGACTTCGCGGCCCCGGTCGGTCCGGCGATCGCCGAACTCACCGCGCTGAGCCGGGAGTTGGCGACCACCAGTGCCAAACTCGCCGAGTCCCGGGACCGCGAGCGCGCCCTGGAGACCTCGCGGCGCGAACTCGTCGCGTGGATCTCGCACGACCTGCGCACCCCGCTCGCGGGACTGCGCGCGATGTCGGAGGCCCTGGAGGACGGCGTCGCGGCCGACCCGGACCGCTACCTCCGCCAGATCCGCACCGAGGTCGAACGCCTCAACGACATGGTCGGCGACCTGTTCGAGCTGTCCCGCATACACGCCGGGGCGCTCGCCCTCTCCCCCTCCCGGATGTCGCTGTACGACCTCGTCGGCGACGCCCTCGCGGGAGCGGATCCGCTCGCCCGCGAACACGGCGTACGGCTTGTCGGCGACCGGATCGAACCGGTGCCCGTCGAGGTGGACGGCAAGGAGATGAGCCGCGTCCTGGGCAATCTGCTGGTGAACGCGATCCGGCGCACGCCCGCCGACGGCACGGTCGCGATCGCCGCCGAACGGTCGGACGAGGGTGTCGTGCTGTCCGTCACCGACGGCTGCGGGGGCATCCCCGAGGAGGACCTCCCGCGCGTCTTCGACACGGGCTGGCGAGGCACGCACGCGCGGACGCCTCCCGCCGGAGCGGGGCTCGGCCTCGCCATCGTCCGGGGCATCGTGGAGGCCCACCGCGGACAGGCCGCCGTCCGCAACGTCCCCGGCGGCTGCCGCTTCGAGGTCACACTGCCGACGGCCGAGGCGTGAGCGGAGGGGACGGGGGGTGTGGGGGTGTGGGGGTGTACCGGGTTCGTGGCGTGCATGGCGTGGACGGGGTGCGTGAGGCCCGAGGGGTTCCGGCGAGCCGGGATTCGCGGAGTTCGCAAGGTTCGCAAGGTGCCCGGAGCACCGGGAGTTCGCGGGGCCTACAGAGTGCCCGGAGTTCGCGGGGACCACAGGGTGCGCAGAGCACCCGGAGTTCGCGAGGTTCGCAGAGAGCCCTGCGTTCGCAAGGCGCGCGAGGTTCGCGGAGAGCCCAGGCTTCGCGGGGAACCCGGAGTGCCCGGGCCCGGCGGAGTGCCCGGAGTTCGCGAGGTTCGCGGAGTGCCCGGGCCCAGCGGGGCGTCCTAAGTTCGCGGGGAACCCGGAGTTCGCGGGGCGCCCAGCCCTCGCCAGGCCGCCGGAGTGCCCCCGGCGCTACTCCCCGCGCAGCCTCGCCACCGCGAACTCCCGCATCCCCTCCGCGAACCCGACCTCGGCCTTCCAGCCCAGCTCGGCCCGCAGCCGGGAGGAGTCGGCCGTGATGTGGCGTACGTCGCCGAGGCGGTACTCCCCGGTCACGACCGGCTCGGGCCCCCCGTACGCGGAGGCCAGCGCCCACGCCATCTCGCCGACCGTGTGCGGCTGCCCGCTCCCGGTGTTGTAGGTGGTCAACGCCCCCTCCCCCGTCTCGGCCTCCAGCGCGGCCACGTTGGCGGCCGCCACATCCCGTACGTGCACGAAGTCCCGTCGCTGGCCGCCGTCCTCGAAGACCCGCGGGGCCTCGCCGCGGGCCAGCGCGGACCGGAAGAAGGAGGCGACACCCGCGTACGGCGTGTCGCGCGGCATGCCCGGCCCGTACACGTTGTGGTAGCGCAGCGACACCGCGGAGCCGCCGGTGGACCGCGCCCACGCCGCCGACAGATGCTCCTGGGCGAGCTTGGTCGTCGCGTACACGTTCCGCGGGTCGACCGGGGCGTCCTCACCGACCAGGCCGGGCCTCAACTCCCGCCCGCACGCGGGGCACATGGGCTCGAAGGCGCCACCCTCCAGGTCCCTGACGCTCCTGGGCCCGGGCCGCACCACCTCGTGCCGCTCGCACGCGTACGCACCCTCCCCGTACACCACCATCGACCCCGCGAGCACCAGCCGTCGTACGCCCGCGTCGGCCATCGCGGCGAGCAGCACCGCCGTACCGAGGTCGTTGTGGGACACGTACTCGGGCGCGTCGCCGAATCTCGTCCCCAGCCCGACCATCGCCGCCTGGTGGCACACGGCGTCGACGCCCACGAGAGCGGAGGCGACCGCTTCGGGGCTGCGCACGTCCAGGCCGTCGCGCAGGTCGAACCCGACGCTCTCGTGCCCTCTCCCGGTCAGTGCCTCGACGACATGGGAACCGATGAACCCGGCTGCGCCGGTGACCAGTACTCGCATGGGCGGAACGCTAGTGCCGCTCAGGCACCGTGCGGCGGCACGGCGCCTGTCACGTCACCGGTCCGTAAGACCTCGGCGGACGCGGAGATCACCGCGACGGCCGCGGGAGTCCCCGCGACACACGTGGATGTCACCGCGACGCACGCGGAAGTCAGCTCTCGGACGGGGCGAGGAGCACGAAGTCCGCGTTCGACGGGTCGAGGCAGACGGCCAGCCGGCCGACACCCTCCGCGTCGGCCGGTCCCATCTGCACGCTGCCGCCGTTCTCGGTGACCTTGGCGACCGCGGCGTCGCAGTCGGTGACGGCGAAGACCGGGTGCCAGTACGGCCGTCCGCCCGCCAAGGCGAGGTCCTCCTCACGGAGTTCCACGAGGCCGCCGTGCATACGCTCCTCGGGGAGCCCGGCGGGAGTGATGAGGGAGTAGGTGCCGCCGCCGCCCGGCATCTCCGTGTCGCTGAACTGCCAGCCGAGGACGCCGGTGTAGAACTCCTTGGCGGCCGCGGCGTCACTCGTGTAGAACTCGGTCCAGGTCAGTGAGCCCGGCTGGTCCACCAGCTCGACGCCCTTGGACTTCCCCGGCTGCCAGACGGCGAACTGGCCCCCCGAGGGATCGGTGTACTGCGCCATGAAGCCCCAGCCGTCGAGGTCCATCGGCGCCACCCGCACCGTGCCGCCCGCGCGCTCCACGGCCTGCGTCGTGGCGGCCGCGTCGACGACGCTGTAGTAGATCATCCAGGCCGGGCGGGCTCCTTCCTCGGTGAGTTTGCCGAGTCCGGCGACGATCTTGCCGTCCTTCCGGAACATCCCGCCCTCTCCGTCCTCTCCCTCGCCCATGGACTCGTAGTCCCAGCCGAGCACCGCGCCGTAGAAGGCGGCGGCGGCCGGGACATCGGGTACGCCGAGGTCGAGCCAACAGGGGGTGCCGGGGTCGAAATCAGTGGTGATCACAGCGATTCCCTTCACAGTTCCTCTGGGCCCCCAGCGTGACACCCGGCACTGACAATCGCCCCTCGGACCCATGCCTGTCCGGCCGGTGGCCCGGGGGATGGCGGTTGTTCATGCGGCGGGCGGACGCCGTCGCGGGCTCGGACGACCCGGCGCGTCGGACGAGACAGCGTCTACGGATGTGGGGTGACTCGCCGCCGGTGCCGGCGCCCGACAGCCGACGCGCGGGCCTCGCCGGATCCGGCCAGTGTCATGTGCCGGGGTGCGCGGGCGGGGACGTTACCGCCGCACCACTGGTCCGACCACGCGGCGGCACAGAAATCGCTTCCCCGCTCGCCGGACGGTGATCACGGACGGCTGGATCACGTCGCACCCCGACGGCGACGCCACCGGGTCGGCGGAAGCTCCCCCGCGACAGCGGACCGGCCGCAGGCCAGCTACCGCAACGGCAGAGCATCTGATCGGTCCCGGTCAGCCACTCACCGGCTTCGTGAGTATTGCGTGAAGAAATGCTCAAGATTTCGTGTGCCTTGGCCGGTTCTTCACTAGTGGCGTGTCCATGCCCATCGCGATGATGCGTGGGCGACCTGTGTGGGAGAGCGCCGTTCGCGTTGCCGTCGGGACCCGGGAACTCCCTGGGTCGCCGGGCGCCGTGTGAGCCCGCCTGCCCCATCGGCTCGCTGCGGTGTCCGTCGCGATGGAGGGGTGGACCGAGACGATGTCCGGTCGGTTACGTAAGCGCAATCCATTGGTCGTCGTCCTGCTGGGGATGGCGCTCGTTGTCTCGATGATGTCGTGCGACGTCCTGCCGGGCGCACGGACACAGGCCCTGGCGGCCGTGCCCGCGACCGGCGGCTGCATACCGGGGGACAGACCGGAGCAGAGCGCCGCGGCAGTCGCCGCCCCCTCGAAGGTCCTGGTCTCGCCCGGGACCGGGCTGACCAGACGCCTGGCCCACCAGGGCGCCGAGGTGGCCGTCTCCTCGGAGGCGGTCGACACCCCGACCGAGGTCGGCATCCAACCGCTGGCCGAGGGCGAACTGCCCGGACTGGGCGCGGGCATGGAGAACGTGACCGAGGGCCCGACGGGCTACCGGTTCACCCCGACCCCGCACCGGTTCGAGGCCGGCCTCACGGTCTCCCTCCCGTACGACCCCGCCGCTCTCAAGGCCGCCGGTCTGACGGCGGACGACGTGCGCACCTACTACTTCGACGAGCCCGCGGAGTGCTGGCAGGCACTGGAGCGGGTCTCCGTCGACGAGAAGACCCACCTCGTCGTCTCGCGCACGGACCACTTCACCGACATGGTGAACGCGGCCGTCAACGCC
Organism: Streptomyces sp. NPDC050535; assembly: GCF_044457665.1. Lineage (NCBI taxonomy): Bacteria > Bacillati > Actinomycetota > Actinomycetes > Kitasatosporales > Streptomycetaceae > Streptomyces > Streptomyces sp. NPDC050535. The sequence continues at coordinate 1,097,255 of NZ_JBITHE010000001.1, read as the reverse complement.
CCCGAGGGCCCCGAGCAGATCTCGTACGACCCGACGCAGATCCAGGGCATCCAGGCGGCGGACCCCGCCAGCGGCGTGAACCAGATCGCCGCGCCGGCCGCGAACGGCCAGGGCGACGCCCGGCTGACCTACCCGCTGGAACTGCCCGCGGGCCGGTCCGGTCTCGAACCCGGGCTCTCGGTGACGTACTCCTCCGCCTCGGCCAACGGCTGGCTGGGCACCGGCTGGGACCTCGCGGTGCCGTCGATCGCCGTCGACACCCGCTGGGGCGTGCCGCGCTACGACACGGCGACGGAGACCGAGACGTACACGATGGGCGACGCCCAGCTCACGCCGGTCGCGCACCGCAGCAAGCCGGGCCCGCGCTCCGCCGACAAGGTGTTCCACACCCGCGTCGAGGGCGGGTTCTCCCGCATCGTCCGCAAGGGCGACTCCCCCGCCACCTACTCCTGGGAGGTCACCGACAAGTCCGGGGTCCGCTACTTGTACGGCGGTGAGGGCGCGACGCTCGCCGACGACGGGGGCAGTGTCTTCCGCTGGGCGCTCCGTGAGGTGACGGACCGTCATGACAACACCGTCCGCTACCAGTACACCCAGATCGAGGACGCCGGTATCGAAGGCGGTACGGTCACCGGTCGCGAGCTGTACCTGAAGAAGATCGCCTATACCGGACGCGGCGACACCGACGGTCCGTACACCGTCACCTTCGTGCGGGACCGCGAACTCGACGAACCGCGCCGCGAGGACGTCACCATCGACGCGCGCGGCGGCTTCAAGCGCGTCTCGGCCGACCTGCTGCGCCGCGTCGAGATACGGCTGAACGACAAGCCGGTCCGCAGCTACGGACTCACCTACACCACCGGCGCGTTCCACAAGACGCTGCTCGCGGCCGTCGAGCAGTACGACGCCGACGGCAAAGCCTTCAACAAGCACGAGTTCAGCTACTTCGACGACATCCGCGAGGCCGACGGCACGTACGACGCGTTCGCCAGGGTCGACTGGTCCTCGCCCGACGACAACGTTCGCAGCGGCGCCGTGAACACCGTGAAATCAGGAGCGGGAGAGGCCGGCGCCCTCAACGGCAACACCTCGCGCAGTGTCGGCGGCCATCTGTACGTCGGTTACGGCGCCGGCCCCACCAAGTCCGGTTCCATCGGCGTCAAGGCGGGCTACAGCCGCGGTTCCAGCGAGGGTCTGCTGGCCCTGACGGACGTGGACGGCGACAGCCTGCCGGACAAGGTGTTCCGGGGCGGCGACGGGTTCGTCTTCCGCAAGAACCTCTCCCGGCCGGGCGGGCAGCCGAAGTTCGCGGACACCACCACCCCGCTGCGCAACCTCCCCGCCCTGCTGAGCGAGACGTCCACCTCCCGCACGGTCGGCATCGAGGGCTATCTCGGCAGCGCGGCGGCCCAGTTGAACCATGTCGACACCTTCTCCACCACCGAGCGGTACTTCACCGACGTCAACGCCGACGGCATCCTCGACCTGGTGAACGGCTCCTCCGTGCTGTTCGGACGGGTCGGCTCCGACGGCACGCCCGTCTTCGGAACGGCGGCCGACACCCCCGTGCCGATCGGCTCGGGCGAACTCGACACGGACGGGCTGCTGCCCGGCTTCGGCGAGGACCGCGAGCGGCGCATCGACTCGTTCCCGCTCGTCGACAGCGTGCGCCGCTGGACCGCGCCGTACGACGGCACCGTGCGCGTCAGCGGCTCCGTCACCCTCGAGGAACCCTCGGGTGAGCTGGAGGAGTTCGCCGAACCCGACGGCGTGCGCGTGGCCGTCCAGCACGAGGGCCGGGAAATGTGGGCGGCCCGCATCGGCGCCGACGACCACGCCGCGCACAGCCCCGAGGGCGTCGACGCCATCCAGGTCAGCCGCGGCGAGCACCTGTACTTCCGGGTCGGCTCGGTGTTCGACGGCTCGGGCGACCAGGTCGCCTGGAACCCGGCCGTCACCTACGCCGGCATCGAGGAAACGGACGCCAACGGGCTGTCGCAGGGCGCCTATTCTGCCGCCGCCGACTTCACCCTCGCCGGACGCGCGGCCACCGTCACCGCGCCCGTGGACGGCACCGTGCACCTGACCGGTGACGTCACCAAGAAGGCCGCCACCACCGACGACGTCACCGTCCTGATCACCCGCGGCGACGAACCGGTCCTGGAACAGCGCGTCGACGCCGCCGACACCGGCACCGTCCCGGTCGACGTGACCGTCCCCGTCACCAAGGGGCAGCGACTGGCCTGGCGGCTGAAGACGGACTCGGCGATCGACGTCAACGCGCTGGAGTGGACCCCGCTCGCCACCTACACCGCGGCCGAGGGCGTGAGCGAACTCGCCGACGACACAATGGAGTTCAGCCCTCCGTTCGACATAGACACCTATCCCGTCAGCAGCGCCACCGCGCCGCCGGAGACGTTCACCGCGCCGGGCTCCGGCACGTTCACGGTCACCCCCCGGATCACGGCCGAGGCGGGCGCCGAGGGCCGTGCGGTGTTCACGGTCAAGAAGCGCGGTGTCCTGCTCGCCAAGGAGACCGTCGTCCTGGGCGCCGAGCCGCCGTCGGTGCGGGTGCGCGCCGAGGCGGGTGACGAGCTGTACTTCGACTTCGCCGTCGCCGACGCCGAGTTGACCGGCCGGATCACCGAGCACACGGTGACCGTCGGCGTCGAGAGCGTGCCCGCCACCGTGTACGGCGCGGCGCCGGAGGGCGTCTTCGGCCGCCCCTACCGCGGCTGGGACACGTTCGGCTACAACGGCAACCGGGCGCGGGCCGAACAGCCCATCCGGCAGGCGGACCTGACGCCCGACTTCGAGGACATCAGGGACCAACTCCCCGAGGATGTCGACCCGGAGCGGGACCAGGAGGAATTCGAGGAGGACCCGCGGATCGCTCCGCCGAACCTGGTTCCCTTCACTCCGCAGCCCGAGTTCCGGCGCTGGGGTTCCGGCGACTTCTCCTGGGTGGCCCCCGGCACCGTCTCCAGCGCACGTTTCGGCGGCCAGACGATCGGCCTGCCCAGCGCGGAGGCCCTCTCCGAGGCACAGGCCGTGCCCAGGATGTCCCGCAACCAGCAGACCTCACTGACCGGCAGCCTCGGCGGCGGCGTGGGAAGCGTCGGCGGCAGCGTCGCGCGCGGCACCGCCAAGGCCGAGCTGGACTACCTCGACATGAACGCCGACGGGTTCCCTGACGTCATCGGCGCGGGCGGAATCCAGTACACCGACCCGACCGGGGTGCTGGGCGCCACCCGGGGCTCGGTGCCGAACGGCTCGGTGCGCGAGTCGAGCACCCGCAGCGGCAACGCCAGCGCCGGCAGCGCGGCGCGGACCATCGCCACCGGCCGGGGCCACGCCGACCCGCCAGCCTCGGGCACGACCAACACCTCCAGCGCGGGCAACGACATGCCTCCGCTGGGCGTCGGCGGCAGCCTCGGCACCAGTTCCTCCGACGGCACCTTCGACCTGCTGGACATCAACGGCGACGCGCTGCCGGACCGTGTCTACGAGAACGGCCGCGCCGCCCTCAACCTCGGCTACCGCTTCGGCGCGGCCGAGCCGTGGCCCGGCGGCAGGCTGAACGAGGGCTCCGGCAGCAGCAGTGGCCTCAACATCGGCTTCAACACCGACTTCTACGGCTTCGGCGGCGGCGCCTCCTTCGACCAGGAGACGTCCTCGACGAAGAACTCCCTGATGGACGTCAACGGCGACGGCCTCGCCGACCGCGTCTTCACCGGGGACCCCATCAAGGTCGCCCTGAACATCGGCAACGGTTTCGCCGAGCCGGTGCCGTTCAACGGCAGCCTGAGCGGCATCAACTCCGACAGCAACGCGAACGTCGGCGGCGGCGCCTACTTCCGTGTCTCGATCGGGTTCCCCGGTCTGGGCTTCCTGATCATCAACCCGGGCGCGAACGTGTCCACCGGCGCCTCGCGCGCCCAGCAGATGCTCCGCGACATCGACGGTGACGGCTTCGCCGACCACCTCGCCTCGACCAACGACAGCGAACTGACGGTCGCCGCCAACCAGACCGGCCGCACCAACCTCCTCAAGAGCGTTCAGCGGCCGCTCGGTTCGCGCGTCGACCTCGACTACACCCGCGACGGCAACACCTACGACCAGCCGGGCTCGCGTTATGTGCTGACCGGCGTCCAGGTCCACGACGGCCTCGCGGGCGACGGCCCCGACACCCAGCGATCGACCATCACCTACAAGGACGGCGTGTACGACCGCCTGGAGCGCGAGTTCCGCGGCTACGGCTCCGTCGCCACCTCGCAGCGCGACGAGAAGGGCGAGGTCCTCAGGACCGGGACCCTGGAGTTCGACACCACCGGCCACTACACCCGGAACCTGCTCACCCGGGAGACCGTCGCCGACGCCTCCGGCGCCCTGTTCACCGAATCCCGGCACACCTACACGCTGCGCGACGTGAACTCCGGCGAGGAGACGAACGGCCGGTCCACCACCGCGACGGTGTTTCCGCAACTCGTGCGCACCGACACCCTCTGGTACGAGGGCCGGCCCGAGCCCGGCAAGCGGACGGGCACGGTGATGTCGTACGACGATGTCGGCAACGTGGTGCGCACCCTGGACCTCGGGGAGGCGGGCCCGCAGGACGACGTCGAGACCCTCACGCGGTACACCGAGTGCGCCGACACCCACATCGTGGGCACCGCCCGCGCCTCCGAGGTACGCGGCGACGGCAAGGTCATGCGCTCCACCGAGCAGACCGTGGACTGCGCCACCGGTGATGTCACCCGGCACAAGGCCGAGTTGGCCGACGGCGGCACAGCGGTCACCGACCTGTCCTACTACGGCGACGGCATGCTGAAGACGATCAAGTCACCGGCCAACCACCGGGGTCAGCGCTACGAACGCCGCTACGAGTACGACGAGTCGACCGGCACCTACGTCACGGCGACCGACGACAGCTTCGGCTATCGCTCCACGGCGACCTACGACCTGAGGTTCGGCCTGACGGAGACCAGCACGGACATCAACGGGCAGAAGGAGGTCACCACTTACGACGCCGTCGGGCGGGTCACCTCGGTCACCGGACCGAACGACGAGAAGGCCGACATCCCGACGATCGCGTTCGCGTACCACCCGGACGCCGCGGTGCCCTACGCGGTCACCCGCCACCTCGACCGCGCCTCCGACGGGTCGGTGAAGAAGGACACGATCGACACCGTGGCCTTCGGCGACGGCCTGGGCCGCGTCGTCCAGACGAAGAAGGACGCCACTGTCCGCGGCGAGGACGTCATGACCGTCTCCGGCCGGACCGTCTTCGACGCCCTAGGCCGCACGGTCCGCCAGTACTACCCGGTCGCCGAGCCCAAGGGCGACGCGAACACCGCCTTCAACCCGGCCTTCGACGACGTGCGGCCGAGCACGAACACCTACGACGTCCTGGACCGCACGGTCCGCTCCGTCCTGCCCGACCAGACGGTCACCACCACGGCGTACGGCTTCGGCGAGGACCGCTCGGGCACCGTGCGGTTCGAGACGCTGGCCACCGACGCCAAGGGTAACCAGGGCCGCGCCTACAGCGACGTGCGCCGGCAGCAGACCGCCGTACGCGAACCCGGAGCGCGCGACGCCGACGCCCCGATCTGGACCAGCTACACCTACAACCCGCTGGGCGAGCCCACCAAGGTGACCGACGACAAAGGCAACGTCACCAGATCCTCGTACGACAACTTCGGCCGGCGCACCTCGGTCGAGAGCCCCGACGCGGGCCGCACGACGACGACCTACGACACCGCCGGCAACGTGATACGGGAGGTCACCGCCAGCCTCGCGGCCAAGTCCAAGGACCTGGCGATCACTTACTCCTACGACCAGAACCGCCTCACGAAGATCGACTACCCGCTCTTCAAGGGCAACGACGTCCGCTACACCTACGGCGGTCCCGGCGCGCACGGCAACGGCGCGGGCCGGATCACCAAGACCGAGGACGCGGCCGGCAAGACCCTGCGTGAGTACGGACCGCTCGGCGAGACGGTCGAGGAGACCCGTACCCTCCCCAGCGGCATCCTCGACCGCGCCTTCACCACGAAGTACCGCTACGACAGCTTCGGCCGGGTCCTGCGACTGACCTATCCCGACGGCGAGGTGCTGTCGTACGACTACGACAGCGGCGGCGAGGTCCGCGCGGCCACCGGCCTCAACAACGGCTTCCGCTACCCGTACCTCAAGGAGATGACGTACGACGAGTTCGGCCAGAAGGCGTCCATGAAGCTGGGCAACGGCACCAGCACCCGCTTCACCTACGACGCCGAGGACCGCCGCCTGGCGACCCTCGACTCCGAACTCCCCACCGGATACGCCTTCCAGAAGCTCAGCTACGACTACGACGAGGTCGGCAACCTCACCCGGCAGGCCAACACCACCGAGCAGCCGTCGGGCAGCCTCCCGGCCAAGCCGGGCGGCCCCTCGGTGCAGACCTACCAGTACGACAACCTCTACCGGCTCACCGGGGCGAGCGGTTCGTACCAGGTCACCAAGCACACGACCGACACCTACCAGGTGTCGACCTCGTACGACACCATCCACAACACCACCCGCAAGGACCAGCGGCACGCCCTCGTCCTCGGGGGCGACCACGAACTGGTCCAGAAGAACACCACCTACGACCAGGCGTACGCCTTCCGTGGCGGACGTCCGCACGCCCCGTCCAAGGTGGGCCACGACGACCTGAAGTACGACGCGAACGGCAACCAGATCGACAGCGACTCGGACAGGCCGCTGGGCCCGCGCCGACAGCAGATCTGGGACGAGGAGAACCGCCTGGCCTGCGTCCACGACTTCTCGCCGCTCGTCACCCAGCCCCAACTGCCCTCGTCCTGCAACGCGCCCGGCTGGCCTCCCACCGTCCGCTTCCTCTACGACGACCAGGGCAACCGCGTCGTCAAGGACGGCGCGCAGACCACTCTCTATCCGAACCAGTACTTCACGACACGCAGCCTGAGCGAGTTCAAGCACATCTTCGTCGGCACCACGCGCATCGCCAGCAAGACCGCGCGGCACGGGCCGTTCTACGAGAAGGACCAGTTCTACTACCACGGCGACCAGTTGGGCTCCACGGCCTTCGGCACCGACGACGACGGGCGCCTGGTCGAGCACCTCAACTACTTCCCGTCCGGGGAGACCTGGGTCGACGAGTACAACGGCGAGAAGACGCCGTACCAGTTCACCGGCAAGGAGTTCGACCCGGAGACCGGCTACTACTACCACGGGGCGCGCTACTACGACCCGCGCTCGGGCGTCTGGCAGTCGCCCGATCCGGCGCTCGGCAGCTACCTGGACGGCTCGCCGAACGGCGGTGTCCACACACCGTCCAACCTCGCCTCCTACTCGTACGCCAACAACAGTCCGACGAACTACTTCGACTCCTCGGGAGCCGACTGGACCTGGCGTGACGTGGCCTGGGGCGCGGCCAAGGGCGTCGGCTACGCGGTCGTCGGTGCTGTGGTCGTGGCCGCTGCGGTGGTCGCACTCCCGGCCGTGGCGGCGGCGGGCGTCGGAGCGGTGGCGGGAGCGGCCGCGGGCGCCACGGCGGCGACGGTGACCAGCTGGGCGGTCGGTACCACGGTGGCCGCCGCCGGCGCCTACGGGCTGGCCACGGAGGGCTACACACTCACCACGGGCAAGGAGGCCTGGACCGGCCGGCAACTGGGCGACCAGGAGTACGCGGAACGGGCGGGCCAGGCCGGCGGAATGCTCGCAGGCGCCGCCGTGGGCGGATACGTGGGCACGCGGGTCGGCAAGGGCCTGGCCACGGCCGTCGACACCGCCTACATCGCGGCGCGCAGTCACGCCATCGACCTGTCGAAGCTGCCGCGTGGTCAGCAGCCCGGCGCGGTCGAGGCGGTGAAGGTACCCGGACAGCCCTCGGTCGTCCGGACCAGCGTCGGAACCGCGCAGGGTGCGGGACGGGTGACGGATCCACAGGTCGCGGGCGTCCTCGGCGCGATTCCCAAGGCCGCGCAGGGGCCGAACCACGGAGGCTGCGGGCTGCCCGCCTGCCTCTCGGCCCTCAAGGCCAGTGGCGTCGATCCGCAGGGTGCCACCGCGGCGGCGTTCCGGATCCGGCCGCCCGGCAAGAAGGGTTACCTGACGGAACTGGGCCCCTGCGCCAGTTGCAAGCCACTCGTCCGTGAGTTCGAGATCGAGTTCGTGACCAAGGACGTGGTGAAGTGACGGGATGACCGACATCACCGGCACACCCCGCTTCCCACCCGGCGTCGAGGCCGTCCTGCGCGGCGCCGGGTGGTATCCGGGACGCCGGATCGACATCGGCCCCTGGCAGCGCTCGCTGCGCGGATTCCACCTGCACGGCGCGGCCGAGGAGTTCCTCCGCGAGTTCGGCGGCCTCCGGGTGCGGATCAGCGGACCGGGCATCACCTGTGCGCGCCAGCCCTTCGACACCGACCCGGACCTGCTCAGCGACGAGGAGGAGCTCTTCACCTATCTGTCCGACCGGTACGGCCGGGCGTTCTGCCCGGCGGGCGAGTACGCGAACGGCGAGATGCACCTGGCCGTCGACGCCGAGGGCGTGATGTACCTGGTCATGACGTGGGTACTGCGGCTCGGGCCCGTCGACACCGCCCTGGAGTACCTCGTCACCGGAGTGGCCGGGTACGAGGTCGATCCGCCCGACGACACGGCGTGACTCGGCGGGCCCGGAGGCGAGGGTGTGCCACCGGGCCCGCGATCACGCGGTTGTAGCGTGGCCCGGTGACGGAGAGCGGCGGTTATCGGGAACTGGGCGAGGCGGCCTGGTCGTGGGTGCTGGACCAGGTGCGGGACGACGAGGGGCCCTGGCTGCCGGAGGCGGTGACGGAGGACGGCCCCGACGCGGTGCCCGCGAAGGACCGCGACTGCCTGTACTCCGGGATCGCGGGCCTGGCCCCGGTACTGGCGGAGATCGCGCGGTACCGGGAGCCGAGCGAACGGGAACGGACCCTGGCCGCGGGGATCGTGGCCCGGCTGTCGGCCGGGGCGGAGCACAGGACGGAACCCTCGCTGTACGACGGGCTGGCGGGCGACGCGACGGCGCTGAAGCTGCTCGATCCGGGCAGTGAATCGGTCGCTCTGCGGCGGCTGGCCGACCTGACGACCCCCGAGGGCTGGAAGACGACCGTCGAGTTCGAACCGGGTTCGGACGCGCCCCTGAACGACATCATCATGGGCACCGCGGGCATCGTGCTGACCGCGGTCTGGGCGGGCGGTGACTTCGCGGAGGGGATCGCGACGACGGGCGGCGAGGCCCTGCTGCGGGCGGCGGACCGCACGACGGCGGGCCTGGACTGGGGAATCGGGGCGACCACGGAGTGGCGGGCGCCGAACTACTCGCACGGCACCGCCGGGGTGGCCGCGGCGCTGGCGGTGGCCGGCGCCGCGCTGGACCGTGAGGACTTCGTCGAGGCCGCCGTGCGGGGAGCCCGACACGTCCTGTCGGTGGGCTCGTTGGAGGGCGACGGCTTCGTCGTCCCGCACACGATCCCGCCGTCCAAGCGGGAGGTGGAACCGGTGACCTACACCTGGTGCCACGGTCCGACCGGTACCTCGCACCTGTTCACGGCCCTGTCCCTCGCAGGCGTCACCGAAATCGCGGGCCACGGCGTCGACGAGCTGCGGCAGCGCTGTCTGACCTCGGTCCTCACCTCGGGACTCCCCGAGCGACTGCGCCCCGGCTTCTGGGACAACGACGGCCGCTGCTGCGGAACGGCGGGCGTGGGCGACGTACTCCTGGACGCGGCTCAGGACTGTGCCGGAACGGCGCGCGCGGACACCTTCGTCCAGGCGGCCCGCACGATGGGCGACGCGCTGGTGGAACGGGCCGAAAGAGACCAGGAGGGGGCCCGCTGGCGCTTCCTGGAACATCGCGCGGACCCGCCGCTCCTGCCACCGGGCACGACGTGGATGCAGGGAGCGGCGGGCATCGCGGCGTATCTCCTCCGCCTCGACCGGTTCCTGGAGACGGGCCCGAACGCGGTGGTGGTGGACCGTCCCGACCAGTGGTGGGCGGTACCGGCGCGGCTGCGGAGTTCGAAGTGATCGTCCGTCAGGCGGGGCGGACGAGCCCTGTGTCGTAGGCGAAGATGACCGCCTGGACCCGGTCCCGCGCGCCGATCTTGGTGAGGATGCGGCTGACGTGGGACTTGACGGTGGACTCGGCGAGGTGGAAACGCTCGGCGATCTCGGTGTTGCTCCAGCCGGTGGCGATGGCGGTGAGCACTTCGGCCTCGCGTTGGGTGAGGTCGGCGAGCCGGCGCTCCTGTTCCGCGGTGGCGCCGGGCAGTTGGTGGGTGTAGGCGTCGATGAGCTTGCGGGTCAGGCCGGGGGCGATGACGGCGTCTCCGGCGGCCACCGCGCGGATACCGGCGACGAGTTCCTCGGGCAGGGCGTCCTTGAGAAGGAAGCCGCTGGCTCCGGCGCGCAGGGCGGCGTAGGCGTATTCGTCCAGGTCGAAGGTGGTCAGGACGAGGACGCGGGAGCGGCCGCCGGAGGTGACGATGCGGCGGGTGGCCTCGATGCCGTCCATGGCGGGCATGCGGACGTCCATCAGGACGACGTCGGGGCGCAGTTCGGCGCTCATCCGGACCGCCTCGCCTCCGTGGGTGGCTTCGCCGACCACGGTCAGGTCGGGATGCTGTTCCAGGAGCATGCTGAAGCCGAGGCGTTGCAGGGCCTGGTCGTCGACGATGAGGACGGTGGTCATGCGAGTCGCTTCTCCGTGACTGGCGGCGGGGTGGTGGTGGGGAGGAAGTGGGCGCGGACGGTCCAGCCGCCTCGGGGGTTGGGGCCGGCGGCGAAGGTGCCACCGTAGAGGGCTACGCGTTCCCGCATGCCGACCAGCCCCTGCCCGCCGTCCTCTTCACCGGCGGGTGGCGGCGGGGTACGTGGCGGGCCGGTGTCCTCGACCACGAGGCGTACGGCGGTGTCGTCGACGGTGACGGTCACGTGGACCGTGGTGTCGGGGCCGGCGTGCTTGAGGGTGTTGGTCAGGGCCTCCTGGAGCACGCGGTAGACGGCGAGTTGGAGGCCGGGGGCGAGGCCGGTCGCGTCACCGTCGGCGTGCAGGGTGAGGGTGGGGCCGGCGGCGCGGACCCGGTCGAGCAGGGGTCTGAGGTCGGCGAGGGACGGCTGAGGGGCGAGCGGGGTGTCACCGGGGGTGTCTTGCTCGTCGTCGATGACGGCGAGGAGACGGCGCAGTTCGGCCAGGGCACCGCGTCCGCTGTCGGCGATGATGCGGAGGGTCTCGGCGCCTCGCTGCGGATTGTTCTCCGTGAGGCCGGCGGCACCGCCCGCGAGGCCGACGATCACGGCGAGGGTGTGGCCGAGGATGTCGTGCATCTCGCCGGCGACGCGGGCGCGTTCGGCCGCGGCGGCGAGGCGGGCGCGCTGGTCGCGCTCGACCTCAAGGCGTTTGGCGCGTTCCTGAAGCGCCGCGATGTAGGCGTTGACGACCCGGGTGACCAGCCCCGCCGCGGCGACCGCCGCCACCAGTGCCGACTGCACGATGGCCAGCACCGGAGTCTGCAGGTCGGACGACTGGCCGCCGCGGACGACGACGCTCACGGAGGTCTGAGCGACGGCCACCGCCAGGCAGAGGGCCAGTTGGACGGGACGGACGCTTCGGCCCACGTTGAGCAGTGCCACGATGCGCGCGGCTTCCGAAGCCGTGTCGGCGTCCAGTGCCAGGGCCACCAGGGAGACGGCGGAGGTGAGGGCGAAGATCAGGACGGGTTGCCGCGTCCGCCACAGCAGCGGGACACACAGACCGGCGGTCAGCCCCAGCATCGTCGGCACGCCGGGTCCGATGCCGTCCGCCGAGTCCCGCACGGCGGTGGCGCCGAGTATCGCGCAGAGCAGGGGCATCGCCCATCGCCTGACCCACGGATGTGTCAGGTCCGCCCGCCTCACCCGCATGAGCCACTGCATGACCGCGAGGTCGGAGCGGCGCTGCGGCCCGTCCAGCAGGGTCTGGAGCGCCAGGGAAGGATCCGATGTCCCGGGAGCGGTCGGTGCGGTCACGTCGTACGCCTTCTCGATGCGGGGGCCGCCCGCCGCTCCCTCACGGATGGGAGCGGCGGGTGGTCAGGGCGGATGCGGGCCGTACGCCCTGCTGCGGATCGTACGGCCGGTGCCTCAGCTTCTTCCGGTGGGCAGCGGCGTCGTCTCCCGCGTCTTCTCGGTCTCCTCTGAGTCCTGTTCCAGCAGGTGCCGCAGCTTCTCCCCCTCGACATCCACGTTGGGCAGTATCCGGTCCACTCGTCGGGGCAGGGCCCAGGCGCGGTGGCCGAGCAGGGCCATGACCGCGGGGACGATGGTCATCCGGACGACGAAGGCGTCGAAGAGCACGGCGGCGGCGAGCCCCAGGCCGATCGACTTGACCAGTGCCGTCTCGCTGAACAGGAATCCGGCGAACACGGAGATCATGATGACCGCCGCCGCCGTGACGACGCGGGCGCCGTGCCGGAACCCGGCGAGGACCGCTTCCCGCGGCTCGGCCCCGTGGACGTACTCCTCACGCATCCGGGTGACGAGGAAGACCTGGTAGTCCATGGCGAGGCCGAACACGACGCCGACCATGAAGATCGGCAGCACGCTCACGATCGGCCCGGTCTGGTCGACGCCGAAGAGGTCCGCGAGCCAGCCCCACTGGAAGACGGCGACGACGACCCCGAGGGTCGCCAGGACGCTGAGCAGGAATCCGAGGGCGGCCTTGAGCGGGACCAGGATCGAGCGGAAGACCAGCAGCAGGAGGACCAGCGCAAGGCCGATGACGATCGTCAGGTAGGGAATGAGGGCGTCGCTCAGCTTCTTGGACACGTCGATGTTGAGGGCGGTGGTGCCGGTGACCATCAGCTCGGCGCCGGTGTCGTCCTGGAGAGCGGCTCCCCGGTCGCGGATGTCGGAGACCAGGTCGACCGTCTCCTCGCTGGTGGGTGAGCTCTTCGGGACGGCGCGGATCAGGGCCACGTCGCCAGTCGTGTTGAAGGTCGCGGGGCTCACCGAGGCGATGTCGGGCAGGTTGTCGAGCAGGGCGACCGCGTCGGCGGCCGCGGCCTTGGGGTCGTCGCCCGCGCGGGCGTCGACGACGACGGTGAGGGGGCCGTTGAAGCCGGCGCCGAAGCCGTCGGTGATGGTGTCGTAGGCGGTGCGCTGGGTGCTGTCGGGTGTGGCGGTGGCGTCGCTGGGCATGCCGAGTTGCAGCGAGAAGGCGGGGAGGGCGAGCAGGATCAGTGCGGCCACGGCGCCCACGAGGACCTTCACGGGGTGGCGCAGGACGAACCGCGCCCAGCGCACCCCCATCGGCTCGCCCTCGCCACGCTCCTCGATCGCACGCATACGGCGCGTCCTCAGCTTGCCCGCCGTGATCCGCGTACCGGCGAATCCGAGCATCGCGGGCAGCAGGGTCAGAGCGATGACCACGGCGACGACGACCGCGAACGCGGCGCCCAGACCGATGTCGGTCAGGATCCGGATGCCGATGACGCTCAGCCCCGCCAGCGCGATGACCACGGTCAGCCCGGCGAACACGACCGCCGATCCGGCCGTCCCCAGAGCACGCCCGACGGCCTCCTCCGGCGCGCGCCCCTCCCGCAGCTCGCCGCGATAGCGCGAGACGATGAACAGGGAGTAATCGATGGCCACCGCGAGGCCCAGCATCAGTGCCAGCGTGCTGGTGTTGGAGCTCAGGTCGACGAACGCGCCGGCCACGGAGATGCCGCCGATGGCCGCGCCGACGCCGAAGACCGCGGTCAGCAGCGGTAGCCCGGCCGCGACCAGCGAACCGAAGGTGATGACCATCACCAGGGCGGCGATCACGATGCCGATCAGCTCGGCCGCGCTCTGCGCGGGCTCCTCGTTGACGGCCGTCCCGCCCATGCTCACGGCCAGGCCGGCCTGCTCGCCCTGCTCGGCGACGCGCTCCAGGTCGGCGCGGGCGGCGTCGGTGACGTCGGCCTCCGCGACCTTGTACGTCACCTGGGCGTAGGCGATCGTGCCGTCCTCGCTGACGGCGGCACCGGTGTAGGGGTCGGCGACGCTCGCGACCTGCGACGCCGCCTTCAACTCGCCGACCAGGGACTCGACTTCGGCCTTGTTGGCCGCGGAGGTCAGCGTCTGGCCTTCCGGCGCCTCGAACACCACACGGGCCGTGGCCCCGTCGGCGGACACCTGCGGGAACTCCTCCTTCAGCAGGTCCACCGCCCGCTGGGACTGTGTGCCGGGGACGGCGAAGGTGTCCGCCGTCGTGGTGGACACCGTGGCCGCGCCTATGCCGACGACGGCCAGCACGGCGATCCACAGCATCAGGACGAGCCGTCGTCGTCGGTAGGAAAACCGGCCGAGCCGGTAGAGGAACGTGGCCACGGAACACTCCCGAAGAACATGCAGGGGGCGGGAAGACGCTGGAAAAGAGGCCGACGCGACCTCATGCGATCACGCTAGGAGCGCCTGGCGGCCACTCGGCGGCACCGCGGAGGTGAATGTGGCCGTGCGGCTAGTACCCGGGTACTAGGGGCCCGTCATCCACCCGGGGTACGGGGCGATGGCCAGTGGATCGCGCGCCGGTGAGCGCCGCCTTGAAGGCGACCAAGAAGTTCCCGGGGGCAGAGGAGTTCTCGGGGGCAGAGGTCGAACACTCCATCGAGGTCCACCCACTGAATATGTGGAGCGCGGTCGGCGATCAACGGGTTGGACCACGAGCCCAGTTGCCGGTCGATCAGACTCAGGCGGAACCGCGCAGACTTCGGCACTCACCACCCTCGCACGGCAGTACGATCGTCACCGGACGGACGCGGGCGGGCTCGTCCTCCCGTACACCATCCTGATCTTGCGACAACGACACGGCGCTGCGATCCGGCGGACGACAACGGTTCCGCCGAGAGCGGTCGTGCGCAGGGATCGACTCCAACGGCCGCATCCGCGCTCCGCCGAGCCACTTGCGTGACGAAAGGAAGATTCGCCCCGATGGCCAATGAGGACTCCGGGACCGAAGAGTCGGGCCCCCCGCGGGTGGTCGCCGGCCGCTACGCGCTGCTGTCGCCGCTGGGCGCGGGCGGCATGGGCACCGTGTGGCGTGCCCACGACCAAGTGTTGCAGCGCGAGGTCGCCATCAAGGAGGTCCGGGCGCCCGTCGGGCTGGCCGCGTCCGCCATCGAGCGGATGTACACGCGGCTGGAGCGCGAGGCGTGGGCCGCGGCCCGGGTGTCGCACCGCAGCGTGGTGACCGTCTACGACGTGGCCATGGAAGAGGGCCTGCCGTGGATCGTCATGGAGCTGGTACGTGGTCAGTCCCTGGCCGACCTGCTCAAGGCCGAGGGCCCGCTCACACCTCAGCGCGCCGCGTCGATCGGTGGTGAGGTGCTCGCCGCGCTCCGCGCCGCCAACGAGGCCGGTGTGCTGCATCGCGACGTCAAGCCGGCCAACGTGTTGATGGCCAAGGACGGCCGGGTGGTCCTCACCGATTTCGGCATCGCCGTGGTCGAGGGCAGCACGGCGCTCACCATGACCGGCGAAGTCGTCGGATCGCCCGAATTCCTGGCTCCGGAGAGGGCGTTGGGCCAGCGGCCGGCCTTCGCGTCGGACCTGTGGTCGCTCGGCGTGCTGCTGTACGCGGCGGTCGAGGGGAGTTCGCCCTTCCGTCAGAACACCCCGCTCAGCACCCTGCGGGCCATCGTGGACGCGGAGTTGCCGCCCGCCCGCCGGGCCGGGGCCCTCACCCCGGTCATCGAAGGACTGCTGCGCAAGGATCCGGACGAGCGCCTCGGCGCCGAACAGGCCGCGCGAGAGCTGCGGTTGGTCAGTGAGGGTGGCAACCTCGAAGCGGAATCCGTGCCGCAGGCCGCTTCCTCAGCGTCCGTCGCGGCAGAGTCCGAGACTCAGTTGACGACGCAGTCGTCGTTGACGCAGGCCGAGACGCAGTTCACAACTCAGGCGTCCCCGGCCCAGGCCGAGACCCAGCACACGACACAGACATCCCCGGCCCAGGCCGAGACCCAGCACACGGCACAGGCG
Organism: Streptomyces sp. NPDC050535; assembly: GCF_044457665.1. Classification (NCBI taxonomy): domain Bacteria; kingdom Bacillati; phylum Actinomycetota; class Actinomycetes; order Kitasatosporales; family Streptomycetaceae; genus Streptomyces; species Streptomyces sp. NPDC050535. The sequence continues at coordinate 1,081,223 of NZ_JBITHE010000001.1, read as the reverse complement.
TCTCCCGCCGCCCAGGCCGAGACCCGGCACACGGCCACGCACCCCTCGCAACAGCTCTCCACCACGCATTCCCCGGCACAGCCGATCGCCACGCAGCCCGCGGCACAGGCGATCGCCGCGCAGCCCGCGGCACAGGCGATCGCCGCGCAGCCCGCGGCACAGGCACAGCAAGCCGCCACGCAGCTCTCGTCGCAGCCGACGCCCACGTATCCCGCGGCACCGGATTCCCCCGCTGCGGGAACACCCGCGGCCCCCTCGCGGCGCAGCCGGCGCAGCACTGCCCTGGTGGCGGCAGGCGCGGTCCTGTGTGTTCTGGCGCTGGCCGGAGCGGGATACGCCCTCATGAACAACGGGGACGGCGGCGGAAAGTCCGACACCACCGCAGGCGCCGGTTCAACCACTTCGGATGCCGACGACGCCTCGCAGAACGCCGACGAAGCAGCCGCCCCCGACACGGGGGACGGCGGGCAGGACACCTCCACTTCCGAGGGGGTGCAGATGAAGGTGACGGGTTCCCAGACGACATACTCGGGACAGTGCCCGCCCCCGGACGGAGAAGCGCCCACCTTCACGGCGACGTTCGCGGTGGACCGGCTCCCGGCGCAGTTCTCCTACCGGTGGGTGTCCACGGACGGCTCGGTCACCGATGAGGAGTGGCGGACGCTGTCGTTCCCGAACGGCGGAAGCCTCACCAAGCAGGTCAGTGTCAGCCTGACCACCTGGGCGAAGGCCGGAACGTTCGAGAGCGCGATCGGTGTGGAGCTCAATGCCCCTCTTCAGGGCAGGTCCAACATGGTGCCTTTGTCACTGACGTGCGCGTGAGCGACGGCTCCGTCGTCATGCCGGATCAGCCGTGTCACGCGGCCCCTTTTACCTGTTGAGTGTCGTCCGCTAGGAGTATGAGTGCCATCGGTCATCGTGGGCCAGACGGGTCCCTTCACCGGTCAGAGCGTGGTTCTGAGCGCTGAACCACTGACGTTCGGCCGCAAGAGCGACAACGGCGTCGTGATCGTCAGTGTCAGCGCCTCCCGTCTGCACGCCGAAATCCTTCAGGAGGACGCCGACTTCGTCCTGTACGACCGCAGCCGGAACGGCACCTTCGTCAACGACGAACGCGTCACACGGCATGTACTACGAGCCAATGACCGCATACGGATCGGTGACGAGACCTTCCTGTTCGAGTCGCAGGAGGCCATGGAGACGGTCATGGACCTCTCCCTCCTCGACATGCCCAGGGCCAAGGCCTCCGAGGACCCCGGTCTGCTCCGCGTCACGATCACCGGCGGCGGGCCTGTCGGCCTCGCCTTCGCGCTGATGCTGGAGAACACGCTGCGCGGGCGGGTCGCCATCAAGATCTACGAAGGCCGGTGGATCAAGAACGGCTCATCCGTGGTCTGGAAGGACGAGACCCACGGAAACACCCGCCGCCAGCAGGTCGTGACCATCCAGAGCCGGCAGTACCTCGCCCTGCCCGAGGAGATGCAGTCGGCGCTGTTCGACTCGGGTGACTACACGGAGATGTGGCCCGTCGGACCGGACTCCGTGGAGGGCAGGCCTCCCCGCAACATCCGGATCGCGTACGTCGAGGACCGCTTGCTGGACCTGGCGAACAAGAGCAGCGCCATTCGGCTGATACCGCAGCGGTTCGACCCGACGGAATACCAGGGGCGGCTCGCGCAGGAACACGTTCTGGTGGTCTGCGAGGGCGGACGGTCCCGCACCCGGGAGCACTACAAGGACCGCTTCGGCGCGGCCGACGCCTCGATCTATTCCCTCGAAGGCGACCATCTGCAGGACGTGGTGCTGGGGCTGCGGGTGAAGTCCCCGCTCTCCGATCCGATGAGCGTGCTGCTGACCGTGTCCCAGAACAGATTCCTTCTCAACTCGCTGCGCGGCGAAGGCTTCTTGAACATGCGCCTCACGCGCGAGGAGGCCAAGAACGTCGTCGGCATCGATCCGGTCCGTCAGGTCTTCGAGGAGTGCATCGCCGCCCGCCCCTGCGTGATGAGCCGTGAGGAGGACAACGAGTTCCGCTGCCCGACGCACGGAACCCTCTTCCTGCCGGCCCTGCTGCGCAGTTCGCCGCTGTGGAAGCGGATCCGGGAGGGCCTCAAGCTGTTCGGCATGTCCGAGGACGAGCTCACCGCTGTCACGTCGTTCCGGCTGGACATGGTGCAGCGGCCGCGGTTCACGGCGCAGCTGAGCCGCACGACTTCGACGACTCCCGGGACGTACGGCTTCCTGCTGGGCGACGCGGCCAACGCCATCCACTTCTGGCCCGGCCGCGGCCTCAACAGCGGTTTCGCCTCCGCCACTTCGCTGGCCCGCTCACTCAGCCGCGCATGGCGGGGAAAGCCGCTGCGTGACGCCGACTTCATCCGGCACGAGGCGGCGATGTCCATGCTGCAGTACCGGCACAAGAGCCGGGCCTGGAACGCCATGGTCACCACCGATGAGCAGGGCGCCACCCGCGCCATCAAGGACATCATCGCCCGCAGTATGGAACCGGTGCCCGGCGTCGGCTCCGAGCCCCAACAGGCCCATCTCGACGCCCTGTTGGAGAGGATGAGCGCGATACGCGCGCGGCTCGCGCCCCGCATGCCCGGTATGCCCTCCGACGAGGAACTGCGCAGCCACCTCTCGACGCTGGATCCCGCCACGCTCCGCACGCTCCAGGAGAGCGGTGCGTGGGACACCCTGATCGTCGGCGGCGAAGAGGCCGACATCGATCTCTTCTACCAGTCGGACTCCCCCGTCTATGTCCCTCGCCCCGCCGATCCGCGGAGCCTCCCGTCGGGCCCCGCGCCGCAGGACGCCTCGTCCGCGAATCCCGCCTGAGCCTTCGGCGGATCTCCCGGCGTCAAGACCGAACGGGATGTCAAGGACGCCGGTTCCCAGGAACGGCCAAGGGCCGGTTTCGGAATTCCTCCGAAACCGGCCCTGACCTACGACTCTCACGAGTCGGGACGACAGGATTTGAACCTGCGACCCCTTGACCCCCAGTCAAGTGCGCTACCAAGCTGCGCCACGTCCCGGTGCTCGTCTGACCTGGGGTTTCCCCTGGCCGAACACGCACGGAAACAATACCGCACTCGCGCCCCTGATCGCGCCCGCGTTTGCTCGACGACCGCCTGAGTGCGGTGACGCTGTCGGAGATCTTGGTGTCCGGACTTGATGGGAGGATCGTTGAGCCTTTATGCGCTGCTACTACTCGAATCGTTGGAGGAACGACTTGGCCATGGACAGAATCAGTGATCGCGAGGTTCTCGACGCCATCGAAAAGGATCTGGGAGACTGGCGAAAACTCGCTCAGCCGATCGCTGCGCGTTACCGTGCGGCGGACTCCACGTCCGCAGCGGCCTTCGTCGCCGCCGTCGCGCGGGCCGGCGCCCAGGCAGGGCATGACGTGCCGGAAATCCAATGTGCAGGCCGCCTGGTCGATGTACGTCTGTACAGCGTCGGCGAGAACGGCGGACGCTGGATCACCGCGAAGGACCTGGAGCTGGCATCCGCCGTCACACGGTTGGCCCGGGACGCGGGTCTGACGCCTGTGCCCACCGAGGTACAGCAGATCGAGCTCGCCCTGGATACGGCAGATGACACAAAGGCCGGCCCCTTCTGGGCCGCGTTGCTCACGGGCGATGTCGGCAACACCGTCTTCGACTCTGTCTTCGACCCCACCCATCGCGCTCCCTGCCTGTGGTTTCAGGCAACCGACAGCCATCCGGTGCCACGGCAGCGTTGGCATCTGGATGTGTGGCTGGCGCCGGAGGTAGCTGAAGGACGGATCAGCGCGGCCGTGGCTGCGGGCGGGGTGGTGGTGGACCGGTCTCACGCGCCGTCGTACACCGTACTGTCCGACCCGGAGGGAAACAGAGTCTGTGTCTGCACGGCGGTGGGACGCGACTGAAGAGGCGCTCATCAGGAACGTTCGTCAGAAGGGGGCCCGCCTGGACAACGGCCGGCGACTCGCCCGCACCAGAGCGAAGGGACTTCGGCGCTCTGACAACGCCTCGGGAGTCTCAGCCGACGGACGGCAGGCCCAACTCCGGGTAGGAGTCGAGCAGCCGGGTCGGAGCGGCCTGACGCCAGGAGTCGGCGAGGATGTCGCGGAGTTCGGCATCGTCCTCCAGGGCCGCGAGGCGGACGCGGACCCAGGCGAAGCCCGCCTCATGGTCGGCGATCCAGAACTTCCCGGGCTCGGCCCTGGCAAGCTCGTCCCGCTCCTCCTTCGGACAGCGCACGGCGATGGAGGTCTCCTCCTCGGGCAACGTGGCGAACATCTTCCCCGCGACCCGGAACGTGGGCATGTTCCAGGCGATCCGCTCCGTCGTGTCCGGCAGGGAGAGGGAGATACGGCGTACGTCTTCGGCATCCGGCATGACAGGCACCGTAACCAATGGCACCGACAATCACGCCGGGCGGCCGTTTCACCCTTTTCGGCTTCGGGAGCCGTCCGAAAACACCGAACGACGCCCAGCGACGCCCAGCGATGCCAACCGCCACCCGACCGCACCGCACCGCACCGCACCGCACCGCACCGCACCGCACCAACAATCGGCGCCCCTACCCCTCCGCAACCCCCTGAAGCGCATCCACCACGGGCCGAATGAGCGGATGCCCCTCCGCCCCCCGCCGCACCGCCGCGAAGACCCGGCGCGTCGGCGCCACCCCGTCCACCGGGCGGACGACCACACCCGTGAGGTCCATGCCACGCAGCGCCGAACGCGGTACGAGTGCCACGCCCGCGTCGGCCGAGGCCAGGGCGACGACCGCCCGGAAGTCGTCCGAGGAGTGTTCGAGGCGGGGTTCGAAGCCGGCGCTCTCGCAGGCCAGGACGACCACCTCGTGGCAGGGGTTGCCGGGGTAGGGGCCGATCCAGGTGTCCTTGGCCAGCTCGGCGAGCGGCACCTCGTCGGCGTCGGCGAGGCGGTGGCCGACCGGGACCACCGCGTCGAAGGGCTCGGCGTACAGCGGCACGTGGGTCAGGCGGGGGTCGTCGGCCCGTGGCGCCCCGCGGTACTCGACGGCGACCGCGACATCGACCTGCCGGTCGAGGACCATCGGCAGGCTGGCGTCACCCTCGGCGTCCTGGACGCGGATGCGGATGCCCGGCGCCGACACGGCGAGGCGGGCCACCGCGGGTGCGACGACCAGGGCGATGCCGGTCGCGAAGGACGCGACGGTGACCGTGCCGGCCGCGCCCGAGCTGTAGGCGGCGAGCTCCGCCTCCGCCCGCTCCAACTGCGCGAGGACCGTGTTGGTGTGGCTCAGCAGGATCTCACCGGCCGGAGTCAGCCTTACACCCTTCGCGCCGCGCTCCACCAACCGGTGACCCGTCTCCTGCTCCAGGGCGGTCAGCTGCTGGGAGACGGCCGAGGGCGTGAGGTAGAGCGCGGCGGCAGCCGCCGTCACCGTGCGGTGGTCGGCCACCGCACGAAGGATGTGGAGCCGCCGCGCTTCGATCATGTGCCCGATTCTCTCAGGTCGGGCGAACCGGACCGGCCCAGCTCGGGTGATCACCGGACCGGACCGCCCAACCCAGGTGAACCAACCCGACCCAGCCGAACCGAACCGGAACCGGCGCGACTCAGGCGTCCAGCTCCCCCCGAGCGGCGACGAACGCGTCCACCGCCCGGTTCACGTCCTCGGTCGAGTGCCCGGCGGACAGCTGGACCCTGATCCGCGCCTGCCCCTGCGGGACCACCGGATACGAGAAGCCGATCACGTACACGCCGCGCTCCAGGAGGAGCTCCGCGAGGCGGCCGGCGACGGTCGCGTCGCCGATCATGACGGGGGCGATCGCGTGGTCCCCGGGGAGGATGTCGAAGCCCTCTTCGGCCATCCGGCGGCGGAACAGCGCGGTGTTCTCGGCGAGCCGGATCCGCAGGTCGTCCGCCGACTCCAGCAGGTCGAGGACCTTGAGGGACGCGGCGGCGATCACCGGGGCGAGCGTGTTCGAGAAGAGGTACGGGCGCGAACGCTGGCGCAGCAGGGCGACGATCTCGGCGCGGGCGGCGACGTAACCGCCGGAGGCACCGCCGAGCGCCTTGCCGAGCGTGCCGGTGATGATGTCGACGCGGTCCATGACGCCGTGCAGTTCGGGGGTGCCGCGGCCGCCGGGGCCGACGAAGCCGACGGCGTGCGAGTCGTCGACCATGACCATGGCGTCGTAGCGGTCGGCGAGGTCGCAGATCTCGCGCAGCGGGGCCACGTACCCGTCCATGGAGAAGACGCCGTCGGTGACGATCAGCCTGCGCCGGGCGCTCGACGCCTCCTTCAACTGCCGCTCCAGGTCGGCGAGATCACGGTTGGCGTACCGGAAGCGGCGTGCCTTGGAGAGCCTGATGCCGTCGATGATCGAGGCGTGGTTGAGGGCGTCGGAGATGACCGCGTCCTCGGCGCCGAGGAGGGTCTCGAAGACGCCGCCGTTGGCGTCGAAGCAGGAGGAGTAGAGGATCGTGTCCTCCTGACCGAGGAACGCGGACAGCCGCTGTTCCAGCTCCTTGTGCACCTCCTGCGTACCGCAGATGAAGCGCACGGACGCCATGCCGTAGCCCCAGCGGTCGAGGGCCTCGTGGGCGGCGGCGACGACCTCGGGGTGGTCGGCGAGCCCGAGGTAGTTGTTCGCGCAGAAGTTGAGGACCTCGCCGGGACGCCCGCCCGAGGTGACGCTCACGGTCGCCGACTGCGGGGTGCCGATGACGCGCTCGGGCTTGTGGAGTCCGGCGGCGCGGATCTCGTCGAGGGTGGTGCGCAGATCGTCGCGTACGGAATCGAACATCATCAGTTCCTTCAAGTCCTCAGAGGGTCCAGTCGAGGATGACCTTGCCGCCGCGGCCGCTCGCCGCGTCCGCGAAGGCCGCCTCGTAGTCGCGGTGGCCGTACCGGCCGGTGATCACGGGTGAGAGGTCGAGGCCGCCTTCGAGCAGGACCGACATCGCGTACCAGGTCTCGAACATCTCGCGGCCGTAGATGCCCTTGATCGTGATCATGGAGGTGACGATCCGGGACCAGTCGACCGGGAACTCCTCGGCGGGCAGGCCGAGCATCGCGATCCGGCCGCCGTGGGTCATGTTGGCGATCATGTCGCGCATCGCCTCGGGGCGCCCCGACATCTCCAGTCCGATGTCGAAGCCCTCGCGCAGTCCCAGTTCGCGCTGGCCGTCGGCGATCGTCGCGTGCGAGACGTTGAGGGCGAGGCTCGCGCCGATCTTGCGGGCGAGTTCGAGGCGCTCCTCGCTGACGTCGGTGACGACGACGTTGCGGGCGCCCGCGTGCCGGGCCACCGCGGCAGCCATCAGGCCGATGGGTCCCGCGCCGGTGATCAGTACGTCCTCGCCGACCAGCGGGAAGGAGAGGGCCGTGTGGACGGCGTTGCCGAACGGGTCGAAGATCGCGGCGACGTCGAGGTCGACGGGGACCCGGTGCACCCACACGTTGGCGGCGGGCAGGACGACGTACTCGGCGAACGCGCCGTCGCGGCCGACGCCCAGGCCGACCGTGGCGCGGCAGAGGTGGCGCCGCCCGGCCAGACAGTTGCGGCACTTGCCGCACACCAGGTGGCCCTCGCCGCTGACCCGGTCACCGGCCTTGATGTCGACGACGTCGCGGCCGGTCCCGACCACCTCGCCGACGAACTCGTGCCCGAGCACCAGCGGCGTCCGGATGGCCTGCCGCGCCCAGCCGTCCCAGGACCTGATGTGCAGGTCGGTGCCGCAGATCCCCGTCCTGAGGACCTTGATCAGTACGTCGCCGGGGCCCGCCTGCGGCTCCGGAACGTCCACGAGCCAGAGCCCGGGTTCCGCCTTCTCCTTGACCAGCGCCTTCACGGTACGGCTCCTGTGGGTGAGGTCCCGGAGCGGGGCAGGCCGAGACAGCGGGCCCGTACCGGGGAGAGGGGTGGGATCCCGTAGAAATCTGCCGTACGACGGCGCCCCGGTCCATCGAGGATTTCTTAAGCTCGGCCACAGCTCTGCTTCACACGCCCAGGGCCGCACTGCTACGGCAGCAGGCCGCTCTCCCTCAGTTCGAGCTGCGCGACCAGCTCCGCCGCCATCGACTTGATGGTCTCAAGACCCGCTCTCCCCCAGGAGCGCGGCTCCATGTCGACGGCACAGACCGTGCCGAGGGCGATGCCGGTGTGGTCGATCAGCGGGGCGCCGAGGTAGGAGCGGACACCGATCTCGTCGACGACCGGGTTCCCGGCGAACCGCGGGTAGTCGCAGACGTCCTCCAGGACCAACGCCTTGCGCCTGACCACCACATGGGGGCAGAAACCGTAGTCGCGGGCCAGGTACCGGCCGACGCCGAGGCCCGAGCCGTCCGCCGCGGTGGCGGCCGTGATCAGCCGGTCGCCCGAGCCGCCGGCACCCGGGCCACCGCCGTCCGGGGTGTGCAGCCCGGCGAAGAACTGCCTGTTCTCGTCAATGAAGTTGACCATCGAGTAGGGCACGGCGGCGAGCTCGGCGAGCCGGTCCGCGAAAGCGTCGAAGGCGGGCTCCGCGCGCTCCCCCAGGCCCAGTCTGCGCAGCCGCCGCACCCGGGCGGGGGCGTCCTTGTCGTCCGGGGTCAACAGCAGACGCCCGGCGGGCCGCCGGGGCTCATAACTCATATACGGGCTCCACGACTTGGGTCGGGTGTCATACAGAGGGCTCCGTTGTCCGGGGTGGACTTCATGTGTGGGCTCCGTGGCTCGGCGTGTGGGCCGGCGCGTGGGCGAGGAGGTGCCGTACCAGGACGAGCAGGGTCTGCACCCCCGAGCTGGAGATCCGGGCGTCGCAGCGCACGATGGGGACCTCGGGGTCCAGGTCGATGGCCGCGCGCACCTCCTCGGGTTCGTAGCGGTAGGAGCCGTCGAACTCGTTGACCGCGACGATGAATCCGAGACCGCGCTGTTCGAAGAAGTCGACGGCCGCGAAGCAGTCCTCCAGGCGCCGCGTGTCGGCGAGGATCACCGCGCCGAGCGCCCCTTCGGAGAGCTCGTCCCACATGAACCAGAACCGCTCCTGCCCGGGCGTCCCGAACAGGTACAGCACATGCTCCGGATCGAGGGTGATACGGCCGAAGTCCATCGCGACGGTCGTCTCCATCTTGTTCTCGACGCCGTCGAGACTGTCGGTCGCGGCACTGACCGTGGTGAGCAGCTCCTCCGTGCTGAGCGGCGCGATCTCGCTCACCGCGCCGACCAAGGTCGTCTTGCCGACCCCGAATCCGCCCGCGACCAGGATCTTCAGCGCGGTGGGAAATGGGTCAGAGCTGTCGTCGTAGTCCATCGAGCACTGCCTCCAGAAGAGACTGGTCAGTGGGGTTGTGGTGGAACACGGGTGGCTTCGTCGTCAGCGCCCCGCAGTCCACGAGGTCGGACAGCAGCACCTTGGTGACCGCCGCCGGCAGCTTCAGGTGTGCGGCGATCTCCGCGACCGAGATGGGCGCCCGGCACAGTTCGAGCGCCTGGGTGTGCTCGGGCCCGAGGTAGCCGAGGGGGGTGGCGCCGGTGGCCATCACCTGCGACAGGAGGTCGAGCGCGGTGGTGGGCCGGGTCCGGCCGTTGCTCACCGTGTAGGGGCGCACCAGCCGGCCGGCCGCGTCGTCGAGCCAGGGCCCGTCGCCGGCCGCGACCATGCTCAAGGCCTCATCCCCGAGGGTTCGGCCGCGGGCTGCCGGGGTGCGGTCATCAGATACGGCCGGACGCTCTTGACGAGCATCGCCATCTCGTATCCGAGCACCGCCGCGTCGGCCTCCCGCCCGGCGAGTACGGCGAGACAGGTGCCGGAACCCGCCGTGGAGACGAACAGGAGGGTCGAGTCGAGCTCGACGACGACCTGGCGTACGTCGCCGCCGTCGCCGAAGCGGATTCCCGCGCTGCGGCCCAGGGAGTAGAGGCCGGAGGCCAGCGCGGCCATGTGGTCGGCGCTGTCCGTGTCGAGGCCGTGGACCGACTTCACGAGTCCGTCGCAGGACAGCAGTACCGCGCTCGTCGTGTGGGGCACGCGCTGTACCAGGCCGCTCATCAGCCAGTCGAGATCGGATACATGGCCGGTCGGCGCATCGCTCGCCATGGTGGATCGACTCCTTGATGTACGAAGGTCTGCCGGAGCGGCGGGGGTTGAGGTACGAGCGGGGGTGGAGCTGCGGGTGGGTGTGGGGGGTGCGCTGGTCATCCGGCCGGTGTGCTCCCGTCGTGCCGGGTGGTGAAGTCCTGTCCGTGCGCAGGCGTGGGCGCGGCGTCGCGCGCCCCCTGCACCTCGTGCGGCGCGGCCGTGTGGGCCGCGTGCGCTTCGGCTATGTACGCCGGACCGGTGGGCGGCCCGTCACCTGACGGCCGCCCCCCTGCCGGACTCGCCTCCATAGGCCGTACGCCCATGGGGGCGCCGCCCGCGGACGTCGCCCCGTCGATTCGGGCGGGTCCGTCCGTATCCGTGCGCGACCCGCCCATGGGGGGGAGGTCCAAGTGCGGTGCATCCACGGGCGGTTGCTCCGGACGGGAAGCACCGAGGGGGTCCACGCGGGTGTGGCCGCCAGGGGCGACGCCCACGTGCGGCGCGTCCACCCGGACGACTTCCAGCGGCGGCAGCGCGGACAGGTCGCCCGGGATCCGTGCGTCGGTGACCGGAGGCACGGCGCGCGCCGCTTCGGCCTGGACCGCCTCCGCGAGCCCGATCCCCCGCTGGAACGCCGCCATGAGACCGGGGTCGTGCCCCGCGACGAACTCGGTGTCCTGGCGGGGTGCGGGCGCGTCGCGCAACTGGGGTGCGATGTGTTCCAGGGCGCGCCGCGTGGGCAGCCGGGGCTTGCCCATGGTGCCGCGGACCGCGCCCCCGCGTGCCGTGGGCGGCAGGCCCGCGTTCTCCGTCACCGTGTGCCGGTCGTCGGGACGGATGCCGGGCACGGCCTCGGCCGGGTTGGGCCGCTCCACTCGGGTACCGCGCGTGGGCAGCGGCACGGGGCCTCCGCGCCCCGCGGTCCCGGCACCCGGTGGCGCCTGCTCGAGCTGCGTCTGCCGGGGCACCGCGGAAACCGCGCCGTTCCCGGGCGGCGAGGGCACCGGGGCCTGCGGACGCCGGTCCCCGGCCGGCTCGTGGGGCTGTGCGCGCGATACGTCAGTGGGGTCGCCCTGCGCCGTTCCCAACAGGGCCTGCGGTACGACGAGTACGGCTTGGACACCGCCGTAGATATTGGTCTGGAGCCGTACGTGGATACCGTGCCGCCGGGCGATCTGCGAGACCACGAACAACCCGATGCGGCCGTCCTGGAGCAGGCTGGCGACGTTGACCTGATCAGGGTCGGCGAGCAGGGCGTTCATCTTGTTCTGCTCGCCGAGCGGCATGCCGAGGCCGCGGTCCTCGACCTCGACGGCGAGTCCGGAGGTCACGAGGTTGACGCGCAGGAGGACTTGCGTGTGCGGGGCGGAGAACACCGTGGCGTTCTCGACGAGTTCGGCCAGCAGATGGATGACGTCGGCGACGGCGTGCCCGCGCAGGGTGCCGTCGATCGGGGGCACCAGTTTGACCCGGGAGTACTGCTCGACCTCGGCGATCGCGGACCGCAGCACCTCGGTCATGGAGACGGGGTTGCTCCACTGGCGGCGCGAGACGGCGCCGCCGAGCACGGCGAGGTTCTCGGCGTGCCGCCGGATGCGGGTGGCGAGATGGTCGATGTGGAAGAGGCCCTTGAGCAGATCCGGATCCTCGATCTCGTTCTCGAGTTCGTCGAGGATCGAGATCTCGCGGTGTACGAGGGACTGGAGCCGCCGCGCCAGATTGACGAAGACCTCGACCTTCTGCTCGCTGCCCGCGTGGCTGGAGAGCTGCGCGGCCTGGACGACGGCCGTGACGGCACCGTCGTGGGCCCGGGACATGTCGGCGGCGAGCAGCTCGAAGTCGTCGGCGTCCGCGGGCGGCTGCCGGCGCGCCTTGCGCGCGGGCGGGCTCTCGCCGCGGCGCAGCCCCTCGACCAGGGCGCGCAAATCGCCCTCGGTGCGGGCGCTGGTGCGACGCAGGGCGCCTATCCGGTCCCGTACGGAGTCGGCGGCGCGGTCGGCGGCCACGGCGGCGATGACGATGCCCGCGAGGGCCACACCCAGGGCTCCGGCGAGCACCGCCCACAGGCTGAGGCCGGGCCGTGCTCCGGCGGAGCGGACGGTGAACAGCACGGCCGCGCACGCGCTGAGGGCGACCGCGGTGGGCGGCAGCACCGCCAGGCGCAGCAGCTGGGGCCGCAGGTGGGTCTCGGGCAGCGACGGGGCTGTGTGGGCGACCGGCCGGCCGTGCCGTCCGCCCTCACGGCGGTCTGCGCGTGCGGCCGGTGCGCGAAGGTGAGACATCGGCGTCCTCGTACTGGTACGTCGGGGCAGGGGGCCGACGGGTCGGACATCCCCTGGGGTTCCCGCGGATCTGCGCGACCGGGTCGTGCGTCTTCGCGGTGCCGGTCGAGAAGAGCCGAAGAATTCGGCCCCGCGTCGCCCGACGGCAACTGACAGTAGTCGGCAACGCATCATGTGCGGTGTGCAGTTGACAAAGTCCCACCGTCAGGGTCCCGCTCTGGTATGAGCCGTCGCACGACAGACCGATAATCCCCGCGGCCGCGTGTTCCCGTAGGGCATGGATTCGATCAGAGCTGGTCAGAAGTGGTCGACAGGAAATAGCGAGAGCCGAGGAGCGGTGTGCTCCTCGGCTCTCGCCATCGGTCGGAAACCGAGTCCTGGTGATCGGGCTCTCAGCCCGCGGGGACCGCTTCCGGGTCTCCGGTGTCCGTCGTTGTTCCGGCCACGACGTCACTCGGTGTGTCCGGCGTGCTCTTCCCCACGGCGGGCCAGCCGGCCTCCGGGGGGACGGCCACGGCTCGCCACCAGGGCTCGGACGGGACGATCTCGGCCGTCGGTTCGAAGGGCTCACCGGGGCGGGGCAGTGCGACGCGCGCGCCGACCGCGTCGGCGGCGGCGACCGTCCCCTCGCCGGGCTCCGCCCACGGGTGGGTCGCCAGATTGAACGTCGCCCAGTGGATCGGCATCATGACGCCGCCGGGCGGCTTGCCCTCAAGACCCTGCCGCCCGCCCTGAAGGTCCAGGTGGGCGCGCATGCCCTCCTCGGGCGTCATGTGGATGTCGGGCCAGTACTCGCTGTACGCGCCGATCTGGATCATCGTGGCGTCGAACGGGCCGTGCTCGGCGCCGATGTCCTTGAAGCCCTCGAAGTAGCCGGTGTCACCGCTGTGGTAGATCCGGTGCTCGTCACCGGCGACCGCCCAGGACGCCCAGAGCGTGTGCTGCGTGTTGCGCAGGCCGCGGCCGCAGAAGTGGCGGGCGGGGGTGGCGGTCAGGGAGACGCCGCCGACCTTCGTCGTCTCGTTCCAGTCCAGCTCGCGCAGCCGGTCCGCCGACACGCCCCAGTGCTCCAGGTGGGCGCCGACACCGAGCGGCACGGCGAACACCGTGTCCGTGTCGGCCAGCGCCTTGATGGAGGGCAGGTCGAGGTGGTCGTAGTGGTCGTGCGAGATGACGACGACGTCGACGGGGCCGAGTGCGGCCAGCGGCAGCGGTACGGGGTGCAGCCTCTTGGGTCCGGCGAAGTCGAACGGGGAGCAGCGCTCGCCCCAGACCGGGTCGAAGAGCACCCGCTGCCCGTCGATCTCGGCGAGCACACTGGAGTGCCCCATCCAGGTCAGCCGCAGCCCGCTCGGCGCGGGGCCGCTCAGGTCGGCGAGCGTCGTGGAGTGCACCGGCACCGTGCCCGTCGGAGCCCGCAGAACACGCTCCTCCTTACGGAAGAAGGCCTTCGCGACCTCCCGCATGGCGCCCTCGGGACGTGGAGCACCCTCCGGGTTCTTGAAGACACCGTCCGCGAAGTTGGGCGATCTGCGGATGCGCTCCAGTCGCTCACCACGGGGATCCGCGCCGAAGGCGGCGGGCCGCAGAGCGCGGAGCCCGGAGCTCAGGGTACGGAAACCGGTCACAGTACCTCCAGGTGGAGTTCGGTCAGGTCTTCATTATGGTCGCCGCCTCTGACAGCGCCGGGGTCGGCCCTGTCACAGCACGATGTCCGCGACCGTACGGCCTCTGTCTCCTCAACCCCGCGGCGCGCGCCCTTCTTCCTGACGCCCGCACACCCGGGGACCCACTTCCGTGCCGCGAGGCCCACTACTGACTGACTATTCAGTACGCGTACTGTGACCATCCGGCCCCACCCGTCCGGCCGCTCTCGGGGACACCATGTACCCGAGGACTCCGGCACCCCACGACGGTGGGCCTCGCGCCGGCCGAGCACCCCCGATCGCCGTACCCCGAGGAGCCCTCCGTGACCGCACCCCTGATGACACTCACCTGGACCGACCACGTCACGGGCCACCAGGGCTTTCTCGTGGTCGACCGGCTCGTACGAGGGGTCGCCAGCGGCGGACTCCGGATGCGGGCGGGCTGCACGCTCGACGAGGTCACCGGGCTGGCCCGCGGTATGACCATGAAGGAAGCCCTGCACTACCACCCCGAGGGCCGCTACATCCCGCTCGGCGGCGCCAAGGGCGGCATCGACTGCGATCCCCAGGACCCGGCGGCGTACGGCCTGCTGGTGCGCTACCTGCGCGCAATGCGCCCGTACATCGAGAGCTTCTGGACCACGGGCGAGGACCTCGGCCTCAGCCAGGACCTGGTCGACCGGGCGGCCGGGGAGGCGGGTCTCGTCTCCTCCATCCAGGCCGTGTACCCACTCCTCGACGACGAGGTCACGGCGAGACGCCGGCTCGCGGACGCGTTCGCGGTCGAGGTGGACGGGATCGGGCTCGACGAGCTGGTGGGCGGCTGCGGTGTCGCGGAGTCGGTGCTCGCGGCGCTGGACCGTGCCGGGATGCCGTACGCGGGGACGCGCGTCGCCGTGCAGGGTCTCGGCACCATGGGCGGGGCCACGGCCCGCTTCCTCACGCGCGCGGGGCTCTCGGTGGTGGCCGTGGCCGACATCAAGGGCACGATCGGCAATCCGGCGGGCCTCGACGTCGACTCACTGCTCGCCGCACGGGACGCGTACGGGACGGTCGACCGCTCGGTGCTGCGCCCGGCCGACCGTGAACTGCCGGGTGACGCCTGGCTGTCGGTGGAGGCGGAGGTGCTGGTGCCCGCAGCGGTGTCGTACGCGATCGACACCGTGAACCAGCGGCAGATCGGCGCACGTTGGATCGTCGAGGCGGCCAACATGCCCGTGCTGGCGGAGGCGGAGAACCTGCTCGCCGCGCGCGGGGTCACCGTTCTGCCGGACGTCGTGGTCAACTCCGGGACGAACGCCTGGTGGTGGTGGACGCTGTTCGGGGACATCGGCGCGGACGCGGACGAGGCGTTCGCCTACACGCGGCGTTCGATGCGCGCCCTCATCGACCAGATGCTGGCGCGCGCGGAGGCGGACGGGACCACGCCGCGGGCCGCCGCGCACGCCATCGTCGCCGACCGGCTGCCGGTGATCGCGGAGCGCTTCGGCTGGTACAACTGACCGCGCCGGGCAGCCGACAGCGCCCAAGTCGTCCTGGAGACCCGGCGCCGACACCCCCGCCGGCGAGGGATTAGGGTTGCCGCGTGGCGAGAGTGCGGTTGAACGTGGCGGAGCGGCGCGAGGAGTTGCTGCGGGCCGCCGTCGAACAGATCGAGGCGCGAGGCGTGGCGGCGGTACGGATCGCCGACGTGGCCTCGGCGCTCGGGGTGAGCAACGCGCTGGTGCTGTATCACTTCTCGACGAAGGAGAAACTGCTCGCCGAGGCGTTCGCCTACGCCGCCGAGGACGATCTCGCCCATCTGCGCAAGCTGCTCGGCCGTCGCACCTCGGCGCTGCGCCGACTGCGGGCGGCGGTGCGCTGGTACGCGCCGACCGGGCAGGCCAAGGGCTGGCGGCTGTGGATCGAGGGCTGGGCCGCGGCACTTCGCGAGCCCGCGCTCAGAGAGGTCACGCGCTACCTCGACAAGCAGTGGAAGGCCGCGATCATCGAGGTGATCGCGGAGGGAGTAGCCGCGGGCGAGTTCCGCTGCGCGGACCCCACCGGCACGGCCCTCCGGCTCACAGCGCTGCTCGACGGACTCGCCGTACAGATGACCGCGTACACGGGCACCGTGTCGCAGGCCCGGGCCCACGAGTGGGTGGACGAGGCGCTCGCGCGCGAACTCGGCCTCGGCCGGGAGGCGTTGGCGGCGGCGGTGCGCTGAGCCGCGTACCTCTCGGCGCACCGCCGGTCCGGCTCAGGCCACCGCTTCGATCCAGGTCTTGATGTCGTCCGGCGAGAGCGTCCCCTTGGCCGCCACATGGTCCCCGGAGGACTCGCCGCGCAGCCGCCGCCCGATCCACGGGACCAGGTACTCACGCGCCCAGTGGATGTTGTCGCGCCTCACCTCCATCGTGCCGCGCGGCGGGAGCGGCGGCCACGGCTGGTCCGGGTCGGCCGGCACCTCGAGGCCGAGGACCTGTCCGGCCCGGAGCGCCACGCGGGTGTGACCCTCGGGTGACAGGTGCAGGCGGTCGCCGTCCCAGGCGCGGCGGTCCTGAATCGTCCTCAGGGACCACAGGTCCAGGACGGGGCAGCCGTACCGGTCGGCGATGGCCCGGAGATGCCCGTTGTACGTGGCGATCTTGCCGCGCATGTGCTTCAGCACGGGCACGCCACGGGTGTCGAAGCCGGTCGTCACCAGGACGGTGCCGACGACGGAGGTGAGGTCCGCGACCGCTCGCTCGAAGCGCTCGGCGACCTCGTCGGGGTCGACGCCCGGCCGGATGATGTCGTTGCCGCCCGCGCAGAATGACACCAGATCCGGCGCCAGTTCCTTCGCCCGCGAAAGCTGGTGCTCGACGACCTGGTCGAGCAGTTTCCCGCGCACGGCGAGATTGTTGTAGTTGAAGTCGCCCTCGGGCCGCCGGTCCGCGAGCAGTACCGCGAACCGGTCCGCCCAACCGACAAAAGCGCCGTCAGGCCCGGGGTCGCCGATGCCCTCGGTGAAGCTGTCCCCCACCGCTACGTACGACCCGATCACTGATCTGTTGCCACTCTTCGAATCGTCTGCCACATCGGCCCATGATTCACCTCCGATGTGAGCTACGCGACCGTAGGAAAGGGTTGACGTGTGGTGAGATAAGCCACTCATAAAGTCTGGGTCAAGCCTGGAATAAGGGCCGCTCAGGCGCGGTTGACCAGCCGCCACACCTGGAAGTCCGTAATCCGGAAGTGGCTCCATGTCGTGCGGAACGCGAAGTGCCCGCTCGCGTACGGGTCGGGGTCGCGGTAGTCGAATACCAGCCGTCCGTTGTTCCACCACTGGACGGTGGACCCGTCGGAGACGATCCGGACGCGGTTCGGCCGGTTCGCCGTGAGCAACGGCTCCGTGTAGTCGTACACCAGTGGACGGACCTCCGCCTCGCCGACGTATCTGCGCAGTCTGGTAGTGGTGTTGGAGTTGGCTCCGTAACCGACGTAGTACGTCTTGAGGTAGTCGTACTCCGCCAGAGCACCGCCCCGCGCGGTGGCGAAGAGGTCGCGCGGGGAACGTACGTCGACTGCGTTCCAGAAATTGTTCAGGTCGGAGACCCGGTCGTTGACGCCGCCCGCGGAGACCGGTGTGGCGGTGTACTCGATGACGTACGGCCCGCGGAGCTTCCGCCTGAACCAGACGGTCGCGCCGCTCGGTACGTCGATCTCCAGCACGCCGCGCGCGGCGGTGACCGTGCCGCCGTCCTGGAGTTCGGTGACCCACTGCCCCGGTCCGTGCCGGAAGTCGTCCGCGGCGATCAGCCGGCCGCGCCGGTGTCTCGGTGCGGCGCTCGCACCCTGGGGCGGGACGAGCGCCGCGAGAGCGGCACCGGCAGCCAGGGCTCCGAAGGCTCTGCGCGTGGTCATGGGACACCTTCCGTACGAGGGGCAGCGGTGAACGTCCGGTCCACAGCGGAAAGCGCTTACGGAGATCACTGTGCAGCCCCCGCGACGGGCATGTCGACGCTTCCCCCGGGCTCGCCACAAGACCGCAATGTGCTGAGCGACGAGACCGGCCACGCCGGAGCCGCGTCGCCGATCACGAAACACCGGCCGCGCGACGCGCCGATCACGAAACACCGAAGGCCGGACCCCGGGGATCGTGGGGTCCGGCCTTCAGCGGCGAGGGGGCGGCGTCAGCCGACGGTCACACCGTGCGAGCGCAGGTACGCGGCCGGGTCGACGTCCGAGCCGTAGTCCGGCGTGGTGCGGATCTCGAAGTGCAGGTGCGGTCCGGTGACATTGCCGGTCGCACCGGAGAGCCCGATCTGCTGCCCCTCGGTCACGGTCTGGCCGGCCGAGACGGAGAGGGAGGACATGTGGGCGTACTGCGAGTACTGGCCGTCGGCGTGCTGGATGACGACCTGGTTTCCGTACGCGCCGCCCCAGCCCGCGGAGATGACGGTGCCCGCCGCGATGGACTTGATGGTGGTGCCGGTCGGGACCACGAAGTCGACGCCCGTGTGGTAGCCGCTGGACCACATGCTGCCGGCGACCTTGTAGTTGGTGCCGATGGTGGCGCCCTCGACCGGCAGCGTGTAGCCGGAGCTGCTGGAGTCCGCGGTGTCGGTGGCCGTGGTCGTGGTCTCGGCCGCCGTCTCGGCCGACGACTTCGACGACGACTCGGAGGACTTCGACGACTCGGCGCTGGACGACTTGGCCGTGTCGCTCGACGCGGCGGCCTTCTTGCCGATCGCCAGCTTCAGACCCGGGTGGATCAGAGCGGGGTCCTGGCCGACGGCCTTGCGGTTGTCCGAGTACAGCTTCTTCCAGCCGCCACTGACACTCTGGTCGTCGGCGATCTTCGAGAGCGAGTCACCGGCCTTGACCGCGTAGGTCTTCGTCGCGGTCTTCCGAGCCGCGGCGGGCGCGGCGACGGCCTTTTCGGCAGCCGTGGCGGTCTTCCCCGTAGCCGCGGAAACGGTGGAGGCCGGGGTCGCCGCATGGGCTCCGGTGGCTCCCATCAGCGGCAGCGCGAGCGCGGCACCGCCTGTTCCGGCCACGGCGATCGAGCGCGTGAAACGCTGGGACTTGGGACGGCGGTGCTTACCCTTCGCGGGCATGACGAATTCCTCTCCGGCGCCTGCGAGGTGAGCTGTCGGGTGCGGGCTGGAGATGCCCGGCCACGCGGCTGCGCGGCTATACCCCAAGCCGTTCCGGAGACCGGAACAGGCGTCATACCTGTGGGTCCCCCGCTCCTGCCACATACGGGTGAGTGTGCGGATTCCGGGCGGCGGCAGGATTGGGCGTCCGTCCGGATTGAGGGTGAACGTAAGCGAGATGAGACCGCGTCTACAACCATGTGGGTTTTCTGTGGAAGATCCATCCGTGATCCATTCCGAAATCACCGTCACCCTCCGTGGAGAAAGGGCCTTTCCGCCTTGCCAAATGGCGCGGGAATTCTGGCAGGTTGACAAATCGAGGCCGCAACACATCGTCACGAATATGACGCTGCTCACGCACGTCGACGCAGGGCGCCTTATTCCAGGGCCAGTTGGAATGAAGCAGCTAATTCGGACAGAACAGTCACATGCGACGCAGTCGCATATCTGCCGCATCCAGTTCCTCGTCCCGTCACGTCCGCATCCCGCTGCACGGCAGGTCCCCGGCGCGAGCCCGAGGGACCCGGCGGGAGCCACGGCCCGTACCGACGTCATCGCGCCCGGCGCCCTGAAGGCAACGGCTCCGCACCTGGGAGAACAACGCCTGTGGACAACTCAATGCACCACGAACCCATGTCGTATCGTCGAGAGCGCAACGTCCGTCGGCGGGCGACGCCGAGCAGCGCCGACGGCTGACCGGGAGGAGCCCCCGTGACGCAGCAGGTCCCGTCGACCGAGCCCGAGCTGGCCGCCGTGCGCAACTTCCGGGACGTGGGCGGTCTGCCCACCGTGGACGGCCGCCGGGTGAAGTACGGGGTGCTGTTCCGCAGCGGGCATCTCGCGCACGCCACGGGGGACGACACGGTTTTCCTCAGCTCACTCGGCCTGCACACGATCTTCGACTTCCGCAACGCGTCGGACCAGAAGCTGGAGGGCCCGGACGTCGAGCTGCCGGGCGTGCGGAATGTGAATCTGCCGCTGTCCGACCCGGCCGACGGCGCGGAGTTCTGGAGGATGGTCCGCGACGGCGACCTGGAGCAGCTGCGCGGGCTCCTCGCGGACGGCAAGGGGGCGAACAGGATGATCAGCTCCTACCGCGCGATCATCAGGGACCGCACCGCCGAGCACTCCCAGGTGCTGCGCTCGCTGGCCGAGGACAGTGTCCCCGCGCTGATGCACTGCGCCGCCGGCAAGGACCGCGCCGGCCTCTCCATAGCCGTGACGCTCCTCGCCGTCGGTGTCGAGCGCGAGGCCATCGTGGCCGACTACCTGGAGTCGAACGCCGCGCACCGGCGCTACAGGGTCCACCGCAGCAGCTCCTCCGCCTCGGCGTACTCCCCCGAGGTCATGGAGCTGCTCAGCCCTCTCTTCGACGCCCGCGCCGAGTACCTGACCGCGGCCTTCGAGACGATCGAGGAGACCTGGGGCGGCGTCGACGCCTACCTGGAGAAGGCGCTGGGGCTCACCCCGGAGCTGCGCGACCGGCTGCGCGAACGCCTCCTCGACTGACGCGGGCCGCGGGCCGCGGGCCTCAAGGACGGTCCTCCCGGTCAGGTCGGGATCTTGGGCGGCGGTCCCGGTCCGGGCCGGCGGATGCCTACTGGTTCTGCGCGCCCAGCGTGAAGAGCAGGTAGACGAAGCCCGCGAAGAGGTGGCCGACAGCGACGTAGATGAGCAGCCGCACCCACAGCGCGGGCGGGAGCTTGTCCTCCATGGAGCGGCGCGGGGTGGGTTCCGTGGGTTCGGTCATGGCGTCTCTCCCAGAGTCGGGTGCCCCGTCGCCGGGCCGAGGCACAGCGCGGCGGAGGGGCTCTGCAGCAGGGTGTGTACGAAGAGGAGCTCGGCGCCGTCCCGGTCGGCGGCGGCGATGCGGTGCGGGGTGAGCGAGTCGAAGTGCGCGCTGTCACCCGGCGCCAGCACATGCGCGGTGTCACCCAGGCGCAGCCGCAGCCGTCCCCGCAGGACGTGGAGCCACTCCTCACCGGGGTGGACCCGCACGACGTCACCCTGCGAGCCGTACGGGACGTGCACACGCAGGGCCTGCATCGCGCGGCCGGAACCGCCGGCCTGCCAGTAGGTCCAGCCGCCCGCCGCGGTCGGCTCCATGTCGGCGGCGCGCACCACGGCGTCACGTTCGGCGACCGTCTCGCCGAGCAGCTCCGAGACCGTCGTACCGTAGATACGCGCGAGCGCGAGCAGCATCGGCAGTGAGGGCTGGCGTCGGCCGGTCTCCAGGCGCGAGAGGTGGGCCGGCGAGAGCCCGGCGTCACGGGCCGCCGCCTCCAGGGTCAGCGAGGCACGGCGCCGCAGCTCACGGAGCTGGGGTGCGACAACGTGAAGCTCGTCGGCGTCCCTGCGCGGGGAAGGGTTCGAACCCTCGGCGGTGCTCATGCCTCCATTGAGCCCGAGGGTTGCCCCCGAGGCAATTTTCTTGCCTCAGGGGCAAAACTCTCAACGGTTCGCCACCGCCTGCTTCACCAGTGTCTTCCCGAAGTCCCACATCAGCCCGCCCCCGCCGTGTGCGTCGTCCATCACGGCGGTGAAGGCGTCCACGAAGCGGTCCACGTCCCGCTCGTCGACGACCAGCGGCGGGATCAGCTTGATCACCTCCAGGTGATCGCCGGAGACCTGGGTGAGGATGCGGTGCCGTTGCAGCAGCGGAACCACCACCATCTGGGCGAACAGCCCCTTGCGCGCGGCTTGCAGCATCGCCCAACGGCTGCGCAGCTTGAGCGACTTGGGCCGCCCGAACTCGATGCCGATCATCAGCCCGCGGCCACGTACATCGCTGAGCAGCTCGTACTTGTCCACGAGCGCCGCGAGCCGGGATTTCAACAGCTCCCCGGTGGCACGGGCGTTGGCCACGATCTGCTCGTTCTCCATGACCGAGAGCACGGCGAGCCCCGCCGCCATGGCCTGGGCGTTGGACCCGAAGCTGGCCGAGTGCACCAGGACCCGGTCGATCGACGAGTAGACCTTCTTGAAGATCCAGTCCTTGCCGAGCGTGGCTCCGACCGGCACATAGCCGCCGGACAGCGCCTTGGCCACGCACACCAGGTCCGGCTCCACGCCCTCCTCGTGCTGATAGGCGTAGAAGTCCCCGGTCCGTCCGAGACCCGTCTGCACCTCGTCGACGATGAGCAGCGCCTTGTGCCGGTGCAGCAACTCCTGGGCGGCGCGCAGATATCCGGGTGGTGTCTCGTGCACCCCCTTGCCCTGGATGGGTTCGACGATGAGCGCGGCGACGTCGCCCTTCTTCAACTCCCTTGCCAGGGCGTCGAGGTCACCGAGCGGGACGGCCGTGTCGGGCAGCAGCGGCGCGAAGCCGTCGCGGAAACCGTCCTCACCGTTCACGGAGAGCGATCCGGTGGTCAGCCCGTGGAAGGCGTGCGAGCAGTACAGGATCCGCGGCTTCCCGGTCGCGTACCGGGCGAACTTCAGCGCGGTCTCGACAGCCTCCGTACCGCTGTTGCCGAAGAACACCCGGTCCAGGTGCGGGCTGTGGACGAGCAGCCGCTCCGCGAGCAGCCCGGGCAGCGGCTGGCAGTCGAAGCGGGTGAGGTCGGCGAGCGAGGCGTCGAGGACGTCGTGCAGCGCCTTGCGGACCACGGGGTGGTGGCGGCCGACGCCCATCACCCCGAACCCGGCGAGCATGTCCAGGTAGTCGTTCCCGTCCGCGTCCCAGAAGTGCGCGCCCTCGGCCCGCTCGTAGACCTTGTCGAAGCCGATGGTGTGCAGCATGCGCGGGAGCTGGTGGTTCAGGTACTTGGTGTGCAGCTCGTAGCGCTCGGCTCCGCGTTCGGCGAGCAGCGCGCCGAGGTCGAACTCCCCTTTTCCGGAAGCGGAGTTGACGGAGATCGGATTCACTGAAGGCGAGTTCGCCGAGGGCGGGTTCACCGCAGGCGAGTTCGCTGAAGGGGACTTCGCGGATGAAGACTCCTCGGAGGGGATCTCCTCCGAGGGCGCCTTCCCTGAAGGGATGGTCATTCCTGTTTCTCCTTGGACAGTTCGTCCTTGACTGCCAGACCGGCGCTGATCCGCCCGGCGATCTCGACCGGCGTGAGCCCGATGTCCGCCAGCACCTCAGCACGCTTGGCATGCGCGAGGAACTGCTCCGGAATGCCGAACCGCCGTACGGGCACGTCGACTTCGGCGTCCCCGAGCGCCAGCGCGACCGCCGCGCCGACCCCGGCCGCCCGGCTGTTGTCCTCGACGATCGCGACCAGCCGGTGCTCGGCGGCGAGGCCCGGCAGCGAGGGGTCGACCGGCTTGACCCAGCGGGGGTCGACGACGGTGCACCCGACACCACGGGCTTCGAGCAGCTCGGCGGCCTGGAGGCAGACCGGCGCCATGACACCGACGGCCACCAGGAGCACCGACGGCCTCTCACCCCGGTGCAGGACGTCTGTCCCGCCCACGTGGTCGACAGCCGGGATCGCCGGCCCCACCGACTCCTTCGGGAAACGGATCAGCGTCGGCGCGTCGTCGACGGCGACCGCCTCCCGTAGCTGCGCCCGCAACTGGTCGGCGTCGCGCGGCGCGGCGATCCGGAGGCCCGGCACGACCTGGAGGATCGACATGTCCCACATGCCGTTGTGCGAGGCACCGTCCACGCCCGTGACGCCGGCCCGGTCGAGGACGAAGGTGACACCGCAGCGGTGCAGTGCCACATCCATCAGAAGCTGGTCGAAGGCCCGGTTGAGGAAGGTGGCGTAGACGGCGACGACGGGATGCAGTCCGCCGGTGGCGAGCCCGGCCGCGGAGACCGTGGCGTGCTGCTCGGCGATGCCGACGTCCCACACCCGGTCGGGGAACCTCTCGGCGAACTTGGCGAGCCCCACCGGATGCAGCATGGCCGCCGTGATCGCCACGACGTCCTCCCGCTCCTCCCCGATCCTGACGATCTCGTCGCCGAACACCGATGTCCAGGAAGGCCCGTTGGCGGGCGCGAGAGGCTCGCAGGTGAGCGGGTCCATCACACCGACGGTGTGGAAATGGTCCTCCTCGTGCGCGAGCGCGGGCTCATAGCCGCGCCCCTTCTCCGTCAGGCAGTGGATCAGCACGGGCCCGTGGAAGCGTTTCGCCCGCCGCAGCGCGGACTCCACGGCCCCCACGTCGTGCCCGTCGATCGGCCCGACGTACTTGAGCCCCAGGTCCTCGAACATGCCCTGCGGCGCGAAGGCGTCCTTGAACCCCTTCTTCGCGCCGTGCAGCGACTCGTAGACGGTGTTCCCGACGACGGGCGTACGCAGCAGTACGTCCTTGCCCCAGGCGAGAACCCGCTCGTAACCGTCCGTCGTCCGAAGAGTCGCCAGGTGGTTGGCGAGACCGCCGATGGTCGGCGAGTACGAGCGCTCGTTGTCGTTGACGACGATGATCAGCGGCCGGTCCTTCGCGGCCGCGATGTTGTTCAGCGCCTCCCACGCCATGCCCCCGGTGAGCGCGCCGTCGCCGATGACCGCGACGACGTGCCCCTTCTCGCCCTGCACCTGGCGGGCCTTGGCCAGGCCGTCCGCCCAGCCGAGCGCCGTGGAGGCGTGGCTGTTCTCGATGATGTCGTGCTCGGACTCCTCGCGCGACGGGTAGCCGGACAGGCCGCCCTTGCCGCGCAGCTTGGAAAAGTCCTGACGTCCCGTCAGCAGCTTGTGTACGTAGCTCTGATGGCCGGTGTCCCACAGGATGCGGTCGACGGGCGACTCGAAGGCCCGGTGGAGCGCGATGGAGAGTTCCACCACCCCCAGATTGGGCCCGAGGTGACCGCCGGTCCTCGCGACCGCGTGCACCAGGAACTCCCGGATCTCGTCGGCGAGTTCACCGACCTCCGCCTCGGACAGCGCCTTCAGGTCGCGTGGTCCACGGATGTTCTCCAGAATCGTCACGCTCGGGCCCCCTCTCGGTCCGTGCTGATCAACTCACGGTGACGGCCGGTTCGCCGGAGGCGACGCCGTCGTTCTCCATCTGCTCGGCGATCTTCATCGCCTCTTCGATGAGGGTCTCCACGATCTTCGACTCGGGCACGGTCTTGATGACCTCGCCCTTGACGAAGATCTGCCCCTTGCCGTTGCCGGAGGCGACCCCCAGGTCCGCCTCCCGCGCCTCTCCGGGGCCGTTGACGACGCAGCCCATGACGGCGACGCGCAACGGGACCTCCATCCCCTCCAGACCGGCCGTGACCTCGTCGGCCAGCTTGTACACGTCGACCTGGGCGCGCCCGCAGGACGGGCACGAGACGATCTCCAGGCGCCGCTCGCGCAGCCCGAGCGACTCCAGGATCTGCATGCCGACCTTGCACTCCTCGGCGGGCGGCGCGCTCAGGGACACCCGGATGGTGTCCCCGATGCCCTCGCTGAGCAACGCCCCGAAGGCGACAGCCGACTTGATGGTCCCCTGGAAGGCCGGTCCTGCCTCTGTCACACCCAGATGCAGCGGGTAGTCGCACCGCGCCGCCAGCAGCCGGTAGGCGTTGACCATGATCACCGGGTCGTTGTGCTTCACCGAGATCTTGATGTCCCGGAACCCGTGTTCCTCGAAGAGCGACGCCTCCCACAACGCCGACTCGACGAGCGCCTCGGGCGTCGCCTTTCCGTACTTCTTCAGCAGCCGCTGGTCGAGCGACCCGGCGTTGACCCCGATCCGGATCGGGGTGCCCGCGTCCGAGGCCGCCCGCGCGATCTCCCGCACCTTGTCGTCGAACTGCTTGATGTTGCCCGGGTTCACCCGCACCGCCGCACACCCGGCGTCGATGGCCGCGAACACGTACTTCGGCTGGAAGTGGATGTCCGCGATCACCGGGATCTGGGACTTCTTGGCGATGGTCGCGAGGGCGTCCGCGTCGTCCTGGGTGGGACAGGCGACGCGGACGATCTGGCAGCCGGACGCGGTGAGTTCCGCGATCTGCTGCAGGGTGGCGCCGATGTCCGACGTACGCGTCGTCGTCATCGACTGCACCGACACCGGCGCTCCGCCCCCGACCGCCACCGGTCCGACCTGGATCCGCCGCGAGAGGCGGCGCTCCGCGATCGGTCGGACCGGCACCTCGGGGAGGCCCAAGGAAACGGCGGTCATGGCGTCACACGCGGCTTTCCGTGAACGTCTCACGGGAGGCGCGGATGGACTGCTTCAGGGAGCCCAGAGTGGCGAGGACGGCGGTCGGCTCGTAGCCGCAGTGCGCCATGCAGTTGGCACACCGGTCGTCCTTGCCGCGGCCGTAGGAGTCCCAGTCGGTGTCCTCCAGGAGTTGCCTGTACGTCTGTACGTACCCGTCGCTCATCAGGTAGCAGGGTTTCTGCCAGCCGAAGAGCGAGTAGCTCGGGATCGCCCAGGCCGTGCAGGGGAAGTCGACCTTGCCTTCGAGGAAGTCCAGGAAGAGCGGGCTGTGGTTGAGCCGCCAGCGGCGCCGGTTGCCGCCCGCGAAGGCCTTCTTGAACAGCTCGCGGGTCTGCTGGACGCCGAGGAAGTGCTCCTGGTCGGGAGCCTTCTCGTAGGCGTAGGCGGGCGAGAGCATCATCTCGTCGACCTTCAGGTCGTCGTTGAGGTAGTTGAGGACCTCGATGATGGTCTGCGGGGTGTCGGTGTTGAAGAAGGTCGAGTTGGTGGTGACCCGGAAGCCGCGCCGCTTCGCCTCCTTGATGGCCTCGACCGCCTCGTCGAAGACGCCTTCCTTGGCGACGGACGCGTCGTGCCGCTCACGCAGTCCGTCGATGTGCACGGCCCACGCGAAGTACGGCGAGGGCTTGAACTTGTCCATCTTCTTGCGCAGCAGCATCGCGTTGGTGCACAGGAAGACGAACTTCTTCTTGGCCACCAACTGCCGCACGATCTCGTCGATCTGAGGGTGCATCAGCGGCTCACCGCCGGCGATGGACACCATCGGCGCCCCCGACTCGAGGACCGCGCCCACGGCCTGGGCCACGGGCATCCGCTGCTTCAACACCCCCGCGGGGTGCTGGATCTTGCCACAGCCCTCACACGCGAGATTGCACGCGAAGAGGGGTTCCAGCTCGACAATCAGCGCGAATTTGTCCCGCTTCCTGAGCTTCTGTTCAAACAGGTATGCAGCGACTTTCATGGACTGCCGAAGCGGCATGGCCATCTGGCTCACCTCCGAGGGAGCAGCAAAGAACGGTGCCATTCAAAAAAAGCGGGAAGGACGGCACGAAGAACACGGAAAGCTGATATTCCACCGCGCACCGTCCCGATTCGGACGAGTTCATGTTCTGGAGCGTCCACGACCACCCGTACGGCCGCAACCGGGCGCGCGCCCGTCCGCACGGCGCTGTGGAGCGTGGAAGCAGATTCCATGTCGACCGCGATCGCGCCGGTCGCGAAGAGATCCGACCGTTCGTGACCGCGGACGACGTGATCGGAGCCAGTGAGCGGCCCCCTGTGGACGGTGCGCCCGGGCACGGCCCGCACCAGTTCCCTGACCAGCAGTTCGGTGCCCACGCACGGCGTGCTGCCGTGCGCGTCCCGGGTTTCCTCGGCGACGACCAGGTCCCCGGGGTGCATGCCCGGGGCGAGCCCCGCGCAGAATCCCGTGGCCAGGACGGCCGCCTCGCGCAGTGCCGGGTCCGCGAGGATCCGGGTGACCGACCGCTCGGCGGCCTTGGGCCCCATGCCCGTACGCAGCACGGTGACGGGTCCGCCGGCGCCGCCGCGGCCGGCGCTGCGCAGCGCCAGGTGCTCGATGCCGAGCGCGCAGGCGATGAGCAGCGGGGCCGGTTCCGGCTTCGTACTCATCAGCCCCCCTGGGCCGCGGTGAGCGGCTCGCCGTTGACGTACCGGCCGAGCGCGGTGAGCGGGAAGACCTGGCGGTAGAGGTTGTAGTTGATCGAGAAGTCCCACGGGAACCCGGTGCCGGTGAAGTACGGCTCGTCCCAGGAGCCGTCCGCCAGCTGGGTCTCCGCGAGCCACCGCACCCCGCGCTCGGCGGCCTTGGAGTCGCGCTCCCCCGCCGCGAGCAGCGCGAGCAGCGCCCACCCGGTCTGGGAGGCCGTCGAGGCGCCACGGCCGCTCCACTCGGCGACGTCGTGGTAGGAACGCAGGTCCTCGCCCCAGCCCCCGTCGTCGTTCTGCACGGTCTCCAGCCAGGCCACCGCCCGGCGGATCGCGGGATGCGAGGCGGGCAGTCCGGCGGCGATCAGGGCGGGCACCACCGACCCTGTTCCGTAGACGTAGTTGACACCCCAGCGGCCGAACCAGGAGCCGTTCGCCTCCTGGTTGGCGAGCAGCCACTCGATGCCCCGCCGGGTGCGCGGGTCGTGCGAGAGCCCTTCGTAGGCGAGCATCTCGACGACATGCGCGGTGACGTCGGCGGACGGTGGGTCGATGACCTCACCGAAGTCGCAGAACGGCAGCCGATTGGGAAAGGCGCTGGTGTTGTCGACGTCGAAGGCGCCCCAGCCACCGTTCTTGGACTGCATACCGAGGTTCCAGCGCACTCCGCGCCCGATGGCGTTCTCCAGCCGCTCCGGATCGTGGTGCTTGACCCGGCGCAGCGCGAGGACGACCTCCGCGGTGTCGTCGATGTCGGGATAGTTGTCGTTGTGGAACTCGAACGCCCAGCCGCCCGGCGGAAGATGGGGCCGCTTGACCGACCAGTCACCCGGCCGGACGATCTCCTCCCCCAGCATCCAGTCCGCGGCCTTCACGAGCTGCGGATGGTCGGCGGGGACGCCCGCGTCGGCGAGGGCGATCGTGGCCAGACAGGTGTCCCACACTGGTGACTGACAGGCCTCGATCATCCGGGACCCGTCCTCCCGCCAGATGGCGAAACGGTCCAGCGACTCCAACCCGGCGCGCATCACCGGGTGTTCGAGGTCGTAGCCGAGCAGGTGGAGGGCGATGACCGAGTAGACAGCGGGCGGCTGGATGCCTCCCCAGCAGCCGTCGTTCTCCTGTCGCTCGATGATCCAGCGCCCCGCCGTGTTCATCGCGGCTCTGCGCAGCCGCCGTGGCGCGACCTTGCGGTACTGGTGCAACGCCTTGTCGAGTCTCTCGAAGACGCCGTCCCAGCTCGCCAGGGGCGCAAGGGACTTGACCGGGTTGGGATTGCCGGCATCGGTGTGCAGTTCGTCGAGCGGGAACGGCGCGGGCCGCACCGGACGCTTCGCCGAGACGATGGTGAGCGGCACGATCGTCTGCCGCGCCCAGCACCCGAAGTCGTAGATGTTCAGCGGCATCCAGGTCGGGAAGTAGATGAGCTCCGGCGGGAGTTCGGGCAGGTCGTCCCACTTCCACCAGCCGAACAGGGCGAGCCAGATCCGGGTGAAGACACGCGCCGAGGCGATACCGCCCCGTTCGCGGATCCACGCGGACGCCCTCGTCATGTGCGGCTCGTCCGGGCTGTCTCCGGCCAGCCGCAGGGCGACGTACGCCTCGATGGTGGTGGAGAGTTCGCCGGGTCCGCCGTAGAAAGCGGCCCAGGTGCCGTCGTCGCGTTGTTCGCCGCGGATGAAGAGCCCGGCGGCGCGGGTGGTCGTCTCGTCGCGGATGCCCAGGAACTGACGCAGCAGCAGGTCTTCGGCGTCCATCGTGACGTTCGTCTCGAGGTCGCCCTTCCACCAGCCCTGGGCGTCCTGCCGTGAGAGCAGGAAGTCGGTGGCGCGCTCTATCGCACGCGTGGCGGCGTCTCGGGTCTCGACTGTCCCGGCCGCCCCGGGAGTTGTCGTTTCTGCGGTTTCGCGGGCCGAGGCAGTGCGGGGCGGCATGGCCCCGGTACTTCCGTCGGTCGTCGCTGTCATGGCTTCCCCTTCGTGCAGTGGCATGTCTCTGCTGTGGGTCCGCCGTCGGCCGGTGCGCGTTCTCCCGCGGCACCGGCCGGCGACTACGCGAGGTTTATTCGACCGATACTGATCATCTCTTTCGTACGACGACGAAGTCGGCGAGCTCCACGAACTGGGCCCGTACGTGTTCCGGCATGTGGATCGCGTCGAGGGCCTCGACGGCGATCACGTGCTGGCGACGCGCCTCCTGGGCGGTCCAGTCGCGACCGCCCGCCTCCTCGATGAGCGCGGCGCGCACGGCGAACTCCTCCTCGGAGAAGTTCTCGAAGTCGCTGGCCTTGGCGTCGGCGGCGAGCAGTTCGCCGAGCTGCTCGGAGGCGGGCCCGCCCGCGGCGAGCGCTGCCACCACCGGCAGGGACTTCTTGCGCTGGCGCAGATCGCTCCAGGTCTGCTTTCCGGTGGACTCCGGGTCGCCCCAGATGCCGAGCAGGTCGTCGACGGCCTGGAAGGCGAGGCCGAGGTGGTAGCCGTACTTCTCCAGCGTGTCGGCCATGTGGTCGTCGGCGCCGCCGAGCACCGCGCCGATGGAGGAGGCGCAGGCGAGCAGGGCACCCGTCTTGTTGCCCTCCATCTCGAGGCACTCCTCGACGGTGACCCGCTCGCGGTGCTCGTAGGAGATGTCCTGGGCCTGGCCGTCGATGAGGGCACGGGTGGCGGCGGTCAGGCGCCGGGTGGCGCGGCCCGCCTCGGCGGTGCCGAGCTCCAGCAGCAGTTCGTTGGCCAGCGCGAACAGGGCGTCGCCGACGAGGATCGCCTGGGCGGGGCCGTGCACCTTCCAGACGGTGTCGCGGTGACGGCGCTGTTCGTCGCCGTCCATCAGGTCGTCGTGCAGCAGCGAGAAGTTGTGCACCAGTTCGACGGAGACCGCGCCCGGGACGCCCACCTCGGGGGCGGCGCCGGCGGCCTGCGCGGACAGGACGGCGAGGGCGGGGCGTACGGCCTTGCCGCCGTCGCCGGCGGCGGGCTTTCCGTCGGCGTCGATCCAGCCGAAGTGATAAGCGGCGACAGTGTCCATGGGGGGTGCCAGGCGGTCGACGGCCGCCCGCAGCACCGGTGTGGCCAGGGTCCGGCCGCGCTCCAGGAGCGCGGTCACGTCCACCGCGTCGGCAGCCGTTTCGGCCGGGGGCACAGTGGGCACAGTCTCTCCTCTTGTTGCGGTACCGGAGGTGCGGGGGTCCGCCGCGCGCTGCTCCAGCTTCATCGGACGCCACCTCGCACGGCGGCGCCGGTTCCCTCGGGCTCATGGCCCAGGGCCCGGAGGTCGTCCTCCGGAAGGATGGAACGGGCCGCCCCCTCGAAGACCTCGAGGAGGTGGTCGCGGGGCCGGCCCAGGGCGCCCAGCGCGGCTCCCGCCGCACTGACACCGCTGCGGACCGCACTCTCCATGGTCGCGGGCCACCCTGTGGCGGTCCACGCCCCGGCCAGATAGAGACCGGGAGCCTTGGTGCGAGCGCCGGGCCGCAGCCGCCCGACGCCTGGGGTGGGGGCGAACGTCGCCGTACGCTCCCGGGTCACGAAGAAGTCGTTCACTCGCGCGCCGCGCGCTTCGGGCAACAGCCGCTCCAGCTCCGGCAGATAGCGCTCGCGCAGTGCGGACACCGGCTCGTCGATCTCGTCCTGCGCGGCCGACTGCGAGAGGGCCAGGTACTGCCCCTCCTTCAGCCCGGAGGACTCGGTGCGGTCGAAGACCCACTGCACCGGGGAGCCGAGCGCCGCGAAGAACGGCCGCGTGAGCACTTTGCGGTCGTAGACGACGTGCACGTTGAGAATCGGAGCCGTGCCGATCTCCAGGAGCCGCTCCGGGGCGTCGAGCGCACCCGCGGGCAGCAGATCGTGGGCCTCGCGATGCGGTACGGCGAGGACCACCGTGTCGGCGTCGAGTGTCTCGCCGGGAACCTGAACCCTCCAACGACCGTTTCCGTTGGGGGAGATGGAGGTGACGCGTGTACGGACTTCGGTACGCACGCCCGCGGAGTCGAGCGCCTTGCGGGCCAGGGTGTCGTGCAGTTCGCCCAGCGGGACGCGCGCCCAGCCGATGTCGGCCGCGCCCGGGTCGGACAGCAGACCGGTCTTGAACACCATCGCGGCGAGCCCGAGCGAGGAGTCCTGGGCAACCGCGTTGAGGGTGGCGACCCCCACCAGGTCCCACAGTGCCTCGACGGCACGCTCGGACTGACCGTGCGCGGCCAGCCAGCTGCCGAAGTTCTGCGCGTCGAGCGCCGGATCGGCGAGGTCGAGCCCCTTGAGCGCCAAGGCGGCACGCCCGACTCTGGCGCGCTCGGCGAGCGACAGATGGGGATACGTCGCGAGGCTTTTCGCCAGATGCAGAGGGACCGGCAGAGCGGTGCGGCCGATTCTGCCGAGCCGCCGCCCCGGTCTGCCCTCCGCGTCGAGAACGGGCACGTCGAGACGATCCTGCAACGGCGCGAGCGGGGCTCCGTCGACGCGGTCGAGAAACCACCGGTAGGCGGTGCAGCAGCGCAGATACACGTGCTGTCCATTGTCCACGGTGAGCTCGCCGCGCTGGAAGGAGAAGGCGAGCCCGCCGAGCCTCGGCCTGCCCTCGAGCAGCGTCACGCGCACTCCGGCGTCGGCGAGCGCCAGCGCGGCGGTGATCCCGGCGAGCCCGCCGCCGACCACTACGGCGGCCGCCGTGCCCGGGCGGCCCGCGGACTCCGCGGACTCCGCGGGCTGCGTGACATAGCTCATCGTGCACCCTCCCCCTCGGCCGTGCCGCGGTGATCGAGCGGTGTGCGGCAGACCATTGAAGTCAGGGACGCCGCGCGGCTCCGGAGGGTTGCGTGCCACTTTTCGCTAGTGGAATCACCTTGGCCCAGTTTGTCCATCAGGTCCGCCTCCTGACGGTCCGTCGGGATACATACCGGGTGTCCAGGCCCGAGAGGCCGCGCACGGCGACGTATGCCTTCTCGCGCCCCGGCAGCGAGACCCGGCCGCGCAGCACGGCCTCCGGCTCGCGCTCGATGCGGTCCAGGAGCCGTCGGTAGATACCGGCCATGGCCGCTACACAGGCGCCACTGCGCCGGTCCAGCATGGGCAGCAGCCGGTAGCCCTCGGCGAAAAGAGCGCGGGCCCGACGCACTTCGAAGTGCACGAGGCCCGCGAAGTCGGAGCCGGGCGGTGGAGTCGGCCCGTTGAAGCCGGCCGAGCAGCCGAACTTGGCGAGGTCGTCGGCGGGCAGATAGGTGCGCCCGCCCTCGGCGTCCTCACGTACGTCCCGCAGGATGTTGGTGAGTTGCAGCGCGAGCCCGAGCGTGTCGGCGTACTCCGGCGCGCGCTCCACTCCGCGCGCCCCCGGCTCGGTGCCGAACACGCCGAGCGAGAGCCGCCCGATCGCCCCCGCCACACACCGGCAGTAGACCTTCAGGTCGTCCCACGTCTCGTAGGTCTCACCGCGTACGTCCATGAGAACGCCGTCGATGAGTTCGTCGAGGCCGCCGAGGGGGACCGGGAAGTACTCGGCGGTGTGGCTGAGGGCGACCGCGACCGGGTCGGTGTCGTCCTCCTCGACGGATCCCGCACGGACCCGGGCAAGCAGCGCCCTGGTGTCCTCGAGCCGGGACGCCTTGACGTCCGGCGCGAGCGCGCCGTCGCCGATGTCGTCGACACGCCGTGAGAACGCGTAGAGCGCCGACATCGCACGCCGCTTGGATGTCGGCAGAAGTCGGATGCCGTACGCGAAATTACGGGCCTGCTGACTGGTCACCGCCTCGCAGTAGCTGTAGGCGGCGAGTACCGGTGCGGGCACGTGCTGCTCTGACTCCACGGTCCGGATCACCCCTTTCCTCGCAGGGTCACTCCCACCTCGCGCAGCAACTGGAGCTTGCCGGGCTTGGGCGGGCCGGGAAGTACGTCGTATTCAGCGGCGGCAATCGCACCGATTGCCGCCCTTCCCCCCGCAACGAACCCCGCGAGCAGCAGCTTCAGCCTGCCGTGGACGCTACCCACGAGGGGGGTGCCTTCATTCAGGAGGTTCCGGGCGCGTTCTGCTTCGTATGCAACCAGTGCGCGCACCGATGCGCCTGCTGTGGGCAGGGCCAGATCCGCTTCCTGGACATGAAAGCGCTTCATGTCCTCGGCGGGGAGATAGACACGGTCGCGGCCGAGGTCCTCGGCGACGTCCTGGAGGTGTTCGACGATCTGCAGCGCCGTGCACACGGAGTCGGAGAGGCGGACCCGCTCGGGGCTCTCGGTGCCCGTGACGGCCAGCACGAGGCGGCCGACGGGGTTGGCGGAGAGCTCGCAGTAGGCGAGGAGATCGTCGTAGGTCTCGTACCGCTTGACCACCTGGTCCTGGCGGTTCGCGGCGATCAGGCCGAGAAAGGGCTCAGGGGTGAGAGCGGCGCGCCGGACCGTGGGCTGGAGGCGGCGCAGCAGCGGGTGGCTCGGGGTCGAGTCGAACACGCGGTGCAGGTCGGCCTCGAAGGCGTCGAGGAGGGCAAGGCGGTCCTCGGCCCGCTCCGGCGGCACTCCGAGGAGGCGGGCGTCCTCGCCGCCGGGGGCCAGGTCCCCGTCGCCGATGTCGTCGACGAGGCGGGCGAAGCCGTACACGGCCATCAGATCGTCGCGCCAGACCTTGGGCAGGAAGAAGGGCGCCACGGGGAAGTTCTCGTCCGCGGCCTTGTCGAGGGTGCCGCGCCCCGGGTCTCCGGTGCGGGTCGTCCCGGCTTCGGTCACCGCTCGCCGCCCGGCGCGGGGACGGCACACGCATCGCGGAGCTGGAGAGTTTCCGTAGCCATTGCCGTCACATCTCCCGTTCTACACTGCTGACTCAATAGTGCCCATTTCGGACACGCCGCCCGGACCTCCGCGCGGCGCAGCCGTGCCGGGTGCGCGCATTATCGCCCTACTTGCCGCGAATCGGCACCGGTACAGCTTACGTTGTACAACGCGGCGCACTCCGTCAGGGTGTACTGCACATCACAAGAACACACCGATTGGCGTCAAGATTCCTAAGGCTGCCAGGAGTTGGCGTTTCCTTTGCAGACGCAGGGCCCCGCCGAAGAGTTCCGGCGGGGCCCTGGGCGAAATGGGCTACTTGCCCGTGAACTTCTCGTACTCCTTGAGGACCTCGTCGGTCGGGCCGTCAAGACGCAGTTCGCCGCGCTCCAGCCAGAGCACCCGGTCACAGGTGTCGCGGATCGACTTGTTGTTGTGACTGACCAGAAACACCGTGCCGGCGCTCTTGCGCAGCTCCCGGATGCGCTCCTCGGAACGCTTCTGGAACTTGCGGTCACCGGTGGCCAGTGCCTCGTCGATCATCAGGACGTCGTGGTCCTTGGCGGCCGCGATGGAGAAGCGCAGCCGGGCCGCCATGCCGGAGGAGTAGGTGCGCATGGGGAGGGTGATGAAGTCACCCTTCTCGTTGATACCCGAGAAGTCGACGATCTCCTCGTAGCGCTCCTTGATCTGCTCGCGGGACATCCCCATCGCGAGGCCGCCCAATATGACGTTCCGTTCGCCCGTCAGATCGTTCATGAGGGCGGCGTTGACGCCGAGCAGTGAGGGCTGGCCGTCGGTGTAGACCTTGCCCTTCTCCGCGGGCAGCAGTCCGGCGATGGCGCGCAGGAGGGTGGACTTGCCTGAGCCGTTCGAGCCGATCAGGCCGACGGCCTCGCCCCGGTAGGCGGTGAAGGAGACGCCCCGGACGGCGTGCACCTTGCGTACCCCGCGCTCCTCGCTCCGCTTGAACATGCGGCTGAGCGCCGAGGTGGCACTGCCCTTGCCGGTCTTGGCGCCGTTGACGCGGTAGACGATGTGCAGTTCGTCCGCGATGACGGTGGGGATGTGGGACGCGGTGGGCTGCTCAGCCACGGCCGTACCTCTCTTCCGCCTTCCAGAAGTACACGAACCCGCCGAGCGCGACGAGTACGGCCCAGCCGCTGGCGACCGCCCAGACGTGCGGGGGCAGGTTCTCGGAGCCGTAGGAGTCGATGAGGGCGAAGCGCATCAGGTCCATGTAGATCGCGGCCGGGTTCCACTGGAGGACGTCGGCGATCCACTGCGGCTTGTCGGCGAGCATCACAGGGATGGAGTACATGACGCCGGACGCGTACATCCACGTACGCATCACGAACGGCATGAGCTGCGCCAGGTCCGGGGTCTTGGAGCCCAGCCGCGCCATGATCAGCGCGAGGCCGATGTTGAAGAGGAACTGGAGCGCGAGGACCGGGACGATCAGAAGCCACGAAAGGCCGGGGTAGCTGCCGAATCCGACCGCCACGGCGAACAGCACGACCATCGAGAAGAGCAGTTGCTGGAGCTGTTGCAGCGAGAAGGAGATGGGCAGCGCGGCGCGCGGGAAGTGCAGCGCCCGGACCAGTCCGAGGTTGCCGGAGATCGACCGTACGCCCGTCATCACCGAGCTCTGGGTGAAGGTGAACGTGAAGACGCCCGTCACCAGGAACGGGATGTACACCTTCATCGTCATGCCGCGGTCGGCCTGGAGGATGAGGCCGAAGATCAGGAAGTACACGAGCGCGTTGAGCAGCGGCGTCACCACCTGCCACAGCTGGCCGAGCTTGGCCTGGCTGTACTGGGCGGTCAGCCTCGCCTGTGAGAAGGCCAGGATGAAGTGCCGTCGGCCCCACAGCTGACGCACGTAGTCGCCGAGCCCCGGCCGGGCGCCGCTGACCGCGAGCCCGTACTTGGCGGCCAGTTCGGCCGCGGAGAGCCCGTCATCGGGCGACGGTCGATCGCTCACCGCGACTCCGCCGTCATGCGTTGTCTCACTCACAAGTGGAAACTTTCGTCTTCAAGATGCGCACAACCTGGTCGGGCGTAGGCATGAGCCAGGGACCGGGGTACGGCCACGAATGGTCTCAGAAACGAGCTTGTCAGATGACAGGAGGTCGGCCCAGTCGGGTCAGGCGCCACACCGTACGCCACTTCATGGGGCGCCTGGGGCCGCACGGGCTGGTCCAGCCTTCCCGGAAACCGCCGAACCAGGCACGCAGGGCCGGCTTCGAGGGGCGGCGGGCGAGCGTCAGGAGCATCCATACCCCCAGGTAGACCGGGACGAGAGGAGCCGGGAGGTTGCGGCGCGCGAGCCACACCCGGTTGCGGGCCACCATGCGGTGGTAGACCGCGTGCCGCGAGGGGGCGGTCGTGGGGTGGTTCAGCACCATGTCGGACCGGTAGTCGATCATCCAGCCCGCGTCGAGGGCCCGCCATGCCAGGTCGGTCTCCTCGTGCGCGTAGAAGAACTCGTCCGGGAGTTCGCCGACTTCGGCGAAGACCTTCGTACGGACGGCGTTGGCGCCGCCCAGGAAGGTGGTGACCCGGGAGTCGCGCAGCGGGTCGGAGGCGCGCAGCCGCGGAACGTGGCGGCGCTGGGTCTCGCCCGTCTCCGGGTCGGTGATGCGGAAGCTGATGATGCCGAGCCTCGGGTCGGCCTCGAAGGCCTGGCGGCACAGTTCGGCGGTGTCGTGGCGGGCGAGGATGCCGTCGTCGTCGAGGAAGAGGATGAGGTCCACCTCGCCGCCGCCGGGGCCGAACGCCTCTATGCCGATGTTGCGTCCGCCGGGGATGCCGAGGTTCTCGGGCAGTTCGACCGTGCGGATGCCCTCGGGGACGTCGGGCACGGGCGAGCCGTTGCCGACCACGACGACCTGGATCGCGTCGCCGTCCTGCTTGGCGACCGAGTCGAGGAGGGCCCGGAGTTCGTCGGGGCGGTTGCCCATGGTGATGATGACCGCCCCGACCCTCATCGCCGCGCTCACTTCAGCCTGCTCGAGGCGAGGATGGACACGAGGTGCAGCAGGGTCTGGAGGAGTGCGATACCGGCCAGCACCGCGATGCCGAGGCGGGTCCAGAAGAGGTCGCCGCCGATCAGGTCGAGGACCGCGACGAAGAGGATGAAGAGGCTGGCCTCGACGCCGCCCACCAGCCGGTGGAACTTCAGGGCCGCGGCCGCCCGACGGGCCAGGGCGAGCCCGGCGGAGCGCGGCGCGGCCGCCTCGTCCTTGACCGCGGGCAGGCCGCTGCGGGCCCGCGCCACATCGACCAGGTCGGTCTCCGCCTTGATCAGGATCGCGCCGAGCGCGGCCAGGGTTCCGATGAACGCCCACAGCCACTCGGGGCTCTCGGAGCCGTCCCACAGGTCCGCGCCGCGCAGTCCGAAGCCCACCAGGAGGGCCGCCTCGGACAGGTAGTGACCGACGCGGTCGAGATAGACCCCCGTTATCGAGGTCTGCTTGCGCCAGCGGGCTATCTCGCCGTCGACGCAGTCGAGGAGCAGGTAGAGCTGGATCAGTACCGCGCCGAGGAGCGCCCCGGTCAGTCCGGGCACGAGCAGCGCCGCGCCGGCCAGGACGCCCGCGACGACCATCAGGTACGTGAGCTGGTTGGGCGTGATCCTGGCGTTGACCAGGAACGGGTCCACCCGCAGCGAGATCTCTCGCATGTACAGGCGTCCCGCCCAGTGCTCACCGCTGCGCCGGTCCTTCACCCCTTCGGGATGAACGACGGGGCGGAGTTCAGCTACTGATGGCCTTGGCATAGTCGGCGTAGATGTCCTTGATCTGGTGGGTTTTCAGGTCTAGGTGTTCGAGGATCGTGTAGCGGCCCGGCCTGGTCCGCGGAGCGAACTCCACGACCTGACAGAACTCGTCGACGGTGAATCCGATCTCCTCCGGCGTCACCGGCAGCCCGTGCCGGTGGAGCACCTCGGCCATGTACGCCGACTCCTCGTGCGCACCGCGCAGGTACATCGCGAAGGCGGCGCCCAGGCCGCACTGCTCGCCATGGCTCGCCGCGCGCTTGGGGAAGAGGAGGTCGAAGGCGTGGTTGATCTCGTGGCAGGCGCCGGAGGAGGGGCGCGAGTCGCCCGACACGGACATGGCGACGCCGCTGAGGACCAGGGCCTCGGCGAGTACCTGGAGGAAGTCGTTGTCGCCGATGCCGCCGGGGTGCCGCAGCACGGCCTCACCGGCCTGGCGCGCCATCGCGGCGGCGAGGCCGTCGATCCGCTCGCCGTTCACGCGGTTGGCCAGTTCCCAGTCCGCGATCGCGGAGATGTTGGAGACGGCGTCGCCGATGCCGGCGCGCACGAAGCGCACGGGGGCCTCGCGGATCACGTCGAGGTCGATGACGACCGCGATGGGGTTGGGCACACCGTAGGAGCCGCGCCCGGCGTCGTTGTCGAGCGTCGCGACCGGTGAGCACAGGCCGTCGTGCGCCAGATTCGTGGGCACGGCGACCAGGGGGAGGCCGATGCGAGCCGCGGCGAACTTCGCGCAGTCGATGATCTTGCCGCCGCCGAGGCCCACGACCGCGTCGTAGTGCCCGGCCTTCATGGCGCCGGCCAGCTCGATCGCGTCGTCGAGGGTGCCGCCGCCGACCTCGTACCAGGTGGCGCCGGGCAGGTCCGGAGCGAGCCGCTCGCGCAGCTTGGCGCCGGAGCCGCCGCTCACCGCGACGGCCAGCTTCCCCGAGTGCGAGATCCGCTCGTCGGAGAGCACTCCCGCCAGGTCGTCCAGGGCGCCCGGGCGGATGTCGACGACGACCGGCGAGGGGATGAGCCTCGTCAGTACCGGCACGCGATCTCACGTCCCTTGGCGAGGTCCTCGTGGTTGTCGATCTCGACCCAGGGGATGTCGCCGATCGGTGCCACGTCGATCTGGAAGCCGCGGTTGACGAGCTCCTGATAGCCGTGCTCGTAGAACTGCTGCGGGTCCGTCTCCCACACCGTCTTCAGGGCGTCGGCCAGTTCGTCGGCGGCGGCGCCCTCGATGAGGGTGACGCCGATGTACTCGCCGGTGGCCTCGGCGGGCTCCATGAGCTTGGTGATCCTCCGGACGCCCTTCTCGGGGTCCACGACGACCTTCATCTCCTCGTCGGCGAGCTTCTTCACCGTGTCGAGGGCGAGGATGATCTTCTTGCCGTCGCCGCGGGCGGCGAGCAGCGTCCGCTCGACGGAGACCGGGTGCACGGTGTCGCCGTTGGCGAGGATGACGCCGCCCCTGAGGGCGTCACGGCCGCACCAGAGGGAGTAGGCGTTGTTCCACTCCTCGGCCTTGTCGTTGTCGATGAGGGTGAGCTTGAGGCCGTACTTCTCCTCAAGGGCCGCCTGACGCTCGTACACGGCTTCCTTGCGGTAGCCCACGATGATGCCGACCTCGGTGAGACCGATCTCCGCGAAGTTGCGCAGGGTCAGGTCCAGGACCGTGATGCCGTCCTCCGCGCCCGCGGGGCCGACCGGCACGAGAGCCTTGGGAAGGCTGTCGGTGTAGGGGCGCAGACGCCGTCCGGCGCCGGCCGCCAGCACGAGGCCGATCATGCGGGTTCTCCTTCATCGTGTACGTCGGGTGCACCGCCCAGATGGGCGGTCACCCAGAAGCGGATGCTCTCGACGAGCACCAGCAGGGCCACGGCCACGGCGAGGGCCATGAGCGCGACCTCGAACTGCGCGGCGGCGAGCAGTGCGGCAAGGACGGTGACCAGCAGTGTCCTGCCTTCGTGACCGCCGGTCGCCCGTACCAGCCAGTGCGGTGGGGCGCCGGCGCCACCGCGAATGCGGTACACCGTGTCGTAGTGATGGTAGGCGACGGCGGCCACCAGGCCGAAAGCTGCGGGAAGCGCTCCGTTCACCTCCGCTTTGGCGGCCAGCACCAGAACGGTGCCGTATTCGGCCGCGCGGTAGACCGGCGGGACCAGCCAGTCGAGGGCGCCCGTGAGGGGGCGGGCGATGGCCACGGGTGACAGGAGTACGTAGATGACGGCGCCCAGGACGGGCCACCAGCTTCCGTACGGGGCGATCCAGGCGGTGAGCACCACGACGGCGCCGGCGACCAGCGCGACGCATGCCGGTGCCCGCAGGTTCACCCGTCGCGTGAGGCGTGCCAGCAGTTCGGCGAAGGGCCCGGAGTCGGTGAGGTCCGCCAGCGCCCGCGCCGCGCGGTCCGTGTAACGCGCCTTGCGGGTGAGCGAGCGCAGTACGCGGCCCGCCGTGGTGTACGTCGCGGCGAAGGCGCAGCCGACGAGGAGCGCGTAGAAGGTGACGCGGGGGGTCGTCAGCGCGGTGAGGACGGCGATCATGGCCCAGCGTTCGCCGATGGGCAGGACGATCATCCGGCGCACCCAGACCGTCCAGCCGACGCTGTCGAGCCGGTCCGAGAGGGCCGCGGTGGGGCTGGTGTTGCCGGTGACGGCAGTACTGTCCGCGTTCGCCTCGTTGAAGGAGAAGTCGACGACGTGGCGGCAGGTCTGGAGGATCATCGCGCCGAGCGCGAGGGCCCACACGTCGTCGCCGCCACCGCCGCGGGCGGCGCCGAGGGCGAGGCCCGCGTAGTAGGCGTACTCCTTGGCGCGGTCGAAGGTCGCGTCCAGCCAGGCGCCGAGCGTGGAGTACTGGAGTGAGTAGCGGGCGAGCTGCCCGTCGGTGCAGTCCAGGACGAAGGAGAAGAGGAGCAGCAGGCCGGCCGCGACGAAGCCGGCGCGGGTGCCGGTGGCGGCGCAGCCCGCGGCTATCAGGGCGGTGAGCAGTGAGGCGGTCGTCACCTGGTTGGGGGTGAGGCCGCGGCGGGCGCACCAGCGGGCCAGGTAGCGCGAGTACGGGCTGACGCAGTAGGTGGTGAAGAAGCCGTCGCGGGCCTTCACGGCGCCGCGCAGCCGTACGGCCTCGTCGTCCACGGCGGCGACGGCCTGGCGGGCCTCGTTGCGCTCCTGCGGGTCGGCCGGGACGACGGCGACGAGTGTGCCGAGTTCGGTGCGGTGGACGGCCACGCCATCGGCGTCGAGGGTCGCGGTGACCCGGTCGGCGAGGTTCTCCGTGGCGACGGCGACGCCGCCCGCGGCGGAGGTCTCGCGGGCAACCGCCCTGGTCAGCGCCGAGCGGGCGGCGGGCCGCACGGAGACGGCGCCGGGCAGTGCGGCGACGGGGAACCGGGGGTCCGTGAGGCCCAGCCGCAGCGCGTGCACATGCCCCACGAAGCGGGCGTCGACCACCGCGACCCGCCGGTCGGCCGGTACGGCGGCCAGGAGTGCCTCGGCATCACCGGCGTCGTGGGCGAACCGCACGTCGAACCCTAGCGACCGCAGATCGCCCTCGAGCGATGATCCGGGTACCGGCTGACCGGTGAGGATGGCGGTCGACAGCGAACTCACTCCCTGGGTGGCCGGCGCGGCCTGGCGCCGGGCGTGTACGTATCTGGGGCGCCCAGGGGCTGGTCCGGGCGGCGTGTCGGCGAGGCTACCGGATGAATGGAAGCGGCTGTTCACCGACCGTTCAGGCCCGATCAACCAGATCTGCCTAGTCGCCTCCGCCGCGATCATCATCAGGGATTCGGGGTCCACGCCACAAACCGTGCCGCCATATCGTCCTATTTTCGGCATCGGGTTCAGCCCCTCCCTCCGCGAGCGTGGAGCTGCCGGGCGGCGGTACCGGCATAGGGTTGTCGCCCATGACATGGCTGATCACAGGCGGAGCCGGATACATCGGCGCTCACGTGGCGCGGGCGATGGCCGAGGCCAGGGAGCGTGTCGTCGCGCTCGACGACCTCTCGACGGGCGTTCCGGACCGGCTCCCGGAGGACATCCCGCTCGTGCGGGGCTCGACACTGGACGGGGAACTTCTGAGGAAGGTCCTGGCCGAACGCGCCGTGACGGGTGTGGTGCATCTCGCCGCCCGCAAGCAGGTCGGCGAGTCCGTGGAACGGCCGGCGTACTACTACCAGGAGAACGTGGGCGCTCTCGCGACGCTCCTGGAAGCGGTCGCCGAGGCCGGCGTCAGCCGCTTCCTCTTCT
Source organism: Streptomyces sp. NPDC050535 (assembly GCF_044457665.1). NCBI lineage: Bacteria > Bacillati > Actinomycetota > Actinomycetes > Kitasatosporales > Streptomycetaceae > Streptomyces > Streptomyces sp. NPDC050535. The sequence goes on along the minus strand of NZ_JBITHE010000001.1, from coordinate 1,038,586 downwards.
CCTCGTCGGCGGCCGTCTACGGGAACCCGGATGTGGATCTCATCACGGAGGACACCCCCTGCGCCCCGATGAGCCCCTACGGCGAGACGAAGCTCGCCGGCGAGTGGCTGGTCCGGGCGGCGGGCCGGGCGCACGGCATCGCGACCGGGTGTCTGCGTTACTTCAACGTGGCGGGGGCTGCGGCGCCCGAGCTGGCCGACACCGGCGTGTTCAACGTCATCCCGATGGTCTTCGACCGGCTCAGCCGCGGCGAGGCCCCGCGGATCTTCGGTGCCGACTATCCGACGCCGGACGGCACCTGCGTACGCGACTACATCCATGTCGCCGATCTCGCCGAGGCCCACCTGGCCGTGACCCGGCGTCTCACCGAGGGACCGACGGGCGACCTGACGGTCAACATCGGCCGCGGGGAAGGTGTTTCCGTACGTGAACTGATCACGCTCATCGCGGAAGTGAGCGGTGACAGCACCCCCGCGATCGTGGAGCCGCGCCGCCCCGGTGACGCGCCGCGCGCGGTCGCCTCGGCCGAGCGGGCCGCGCGGGAACTGGGCTGGAGCGCGCGCCGCGGGGTGCGCGAAATGGTCGCGTCGGCGTGGCGGGGCAGGCAGACCCAGCCCGCCCGGACACCAGTTCGGTGATCTTGCCGGTGCTCTGACCTGCGAAACGTTTCCGCAGGTCAGAGCACATGACAACGGTGTTCAGTCCCGCGTTGCCGGATACCCCCGGCCCGTAGTTCACTGTGATTCAGGGCGGGGAACGCGGAGAACCAGGGAGGCGGCTTTCATGGGGGCTGGGCACGACCACGGGCACGCGCACGGCGCTCCCCCGACGGGTACGGCGGCCGCGGCGTACCGCGGGAGGCTGCGCATCGCGCTGTCGATCACGCTCACCGTCATGGTGGTCGAGATCGTCGGAGGTCTCCTCGCCGACTCACTCGCGCTCATCGCGGACGCGGCCCACATGGCGACGGACGCCCTGGGCCTCGGCATGGCCCTGCTCGCCATCCACTTCGCCAACCTCCCGGCGAGCAAGAACCGCACCTTCGGGTACGCGCGTGCCGAGATCCTCGCCGCCCTCGCGAACTGTCTGCTGCTGCTCGGCGTCGGCGGTTACGTGCTGTACGAGGCGATCCAGCGCTTCGTGACGCCCTCCGACACCGCGGGCGGTCTGACCATCGTGTTCGGCCTGGTCGGTCTGGTCGCGAACATGATCTCGCTCACCCTGCTGGCGCGAGGACAGAAGGACAGCCTGAACGTGCGCGGCGCGTTCCTCGAGGTGGTCGCGGACGCGCTGGGTTCGCTCGCGGTGCTGATCTCCGCGGTGGTCATCATGACGTCGGGCTGGCAGGCCGCCGACCCGATCGCCTCGATCGTCATCAGCCTGATGATCGTCCCGCGCACCTGGAAGCTGCTCCAGGAGACGCTGAACGTGCTCCTGGAGGCGGCCCCCAAGGACGTCGACATGACGGAGGTGCGCGCGCACCTACTGGCGCTGCCCGGCGTGGAGGACATCCACGACCTGCACGCCTGGACCATCACCTCCGGTATGCCGGTCCTCTCCGTCCACGTGGTCGTCAGCTCCGAGATCCTGAACGCCATCGGCCACGAGAAGATGCTCCACGAGCTCCAGGTCTGCCTCGGCGACCACTTCGACGTCGAACACTGCACGTTCCAGCTCGAGCCGAGCGGGCACGCCGAGCACGAGGCGAAGCTCTGCCACTGACCGTTCGGGTACGACGCACGGGCGGTACCCGCGATACGCCGTCCGCCCCCTTCGGCGTACGGCATCCGGCCCGGATTCGGAGTGCCGTCCGAACATCTGACCGCCCCCGTCCGGAGCGGTTCCTCGTCCACGACCATGGGCACGATCAGGTGTCCGGCGCTTGCGGTGTGTGACGTACGTCGGCCCGCTCGCCCCGTTCCGGGCTCCCGGAGCGGGACATGCGGGGAGCCGCGAAGTGCCGGGAGTGCCGGTTTCGTACGGCAGACTTGGGGATCGAAGACCGATGCGAAGGATGGGTATGCCGATCACACCTGCCACCGCGACGCACAGTTCGTCGAACGGCACCGTTGAAGCGATCTTGCTGGAACTGGTCGACGAGGACGGCAACACGATCGGTACGGCGGAGAAGCTCGCCGCCCACCAGGCGCCGGGGCAGCTGCACCGGGCGTTCTCGGTGTTCCTCTTCGACGAGCGCGGGCGGATGCTGCTCCAGCAGCGCGCCCTCGGCAAGTACCACTCCCCCGGTGTGTGGTCCAACACCTGCTGCGGCCACCCCTACCCGGGCGAGGCACCGTTCGCGGCGGCGGCCCGGCGGACGTACGAGGAGCTGGGCGTCTCCCCGTCGCTCCTCGCCGAGGCGGGCACCGTCCGTTACAACCACCCGGACCCCGACTCGGGCCTGGTGGAGCAGGAGTACAACCACCTCTTCGTCGGAATGGTGCAGTCGCCGCTGGGCCCCGACCCGGAGGAGGTCGAGGCGACGGCCTTCGTGAGCGCCGCCGAGCTGGCGGAGCGGCACGCGAAGGAGAACTTCTCCTCGTGGTTCATGACGGTCCTGGACGCGGCCCGTCCGGCGGTCAGGGAACTGACGGGCCCCGCCGCCGGCTGGTGAGGATCCCGCCGGGCCAGGGGATGTCGTTTGGATCAGCCCGGGTCCGCGACGCCTGGCTGATCCAAACGACACCCCCTAGGTCACGCTCGGGGTGAGCGGCAGGGCGGCCCAGATCACCTTGCCGCCGCTCGCTGTGTGCTCCACGTCGCACACCCCGCCCGCCTCCCTGGTGACCTCGCGCACGAGCAGCAGGCCACGGCCGCCGGTCTGGCCGTGGTCGGCCTCCAGGGCGGTCGGACGGTAGGGGTGCTTGTCCTCCACGGAGACCCGCACCCACTCCGCGCCGACGGCGACCTCCACGGCAAGCACCGGCGAGAGGAGCGCCGCGTGCCGGACCGCGTTGGTGACCAGTTCGGAAACGATCAGCAGGAGCCCCTGGACGATGTCGTCCGCGACGGGCACTCCCTGGCGGACCAGCAGATCCCGTACGGCGTGCCGCGCCTGCGGCACCGAGGCGTCGATGGCGGGGGCGGTGAATCGCCACACCCCCTCATAGGGAAGAGGGCCCGGAGGTCTGTCTTCGGGAGGCATCTCCACGCCCCCCTCAGGACTCGAAGCGGACCCCCGCCCGCGGTTCTCCATCGTCCGGTCGCCACCCTTGCGCTCGATTGTCACCACGCAATGAGTGTTGGTTCTGCGCCCGTCCAGACCGGATAACTGAACAGAAGTCAGCGACTATCGACAGCTTCTGACCGTCAGCGCATGACCCAGCCAGCCGGGGGACTGTTCCTGTCCTTGTTGTGCCGACTTCGGGATCTATTCGGGTTGTACGGGTTTGACGCCGGGCTCGTCCGGTTCGTTCTTGATCACACGCTCGCGGGGGCGGATAGCATCCGGCGCATGGAGCCGCAGCTGTCGCACAGCGTCATCGACGGGGTCGCCACCGTCGTCATCCACCACCCGGCCAAGCGCAACGCCATGACGGCCGGCATGTGGCGGGCGCTGCCGTCCCTGCTCGACGAGTTGACGGACGACGCCGACGTACACGCGCTGGTGCTCACCGGTGCGGGTGACACGTTCTGCGCCGGGTTCGACATCTCGACGCTGCGGAGCTCCCCGGACGAGGCGACGGGCCTGCTCGTGCTCGCCGAGGAGGCGCTCGCGGCGTTCCCGAAGCCGACGCTCGCGGCGGTCCGCGGGTACTGCGTGGGCGGCGGGTCCCAGCTCGCGGCGGCCTGCGATCTGCGGTTCGCGGAGGAGGGGGCACGGTTCGGGGTGACACCGGCGAAGCTGGGGATCGTCTATCCGTCGTCCTCCACCCGGCGGTTGGTGTCGCTGGTGGGTCCGGCCGCCGCCAAGTACCTGCTGTTCTCGGGTGAGTTGATCGACGCCGAGCGGGCCCTGCGCACGGGTCTCGTTGACGAGGTACTGCCCGCGGGGGAACTCGGCAAGCGCGTCGGTGAGTTCACGCGCCTGCTGGCCACGCGGTCCCTGCTGACGCAGGCGGCGGCCAAGGAGTTCGCGAACGGGCACGTGGACCGGGACGCCTACTGGACGGAGCAGGCGCGGGGCAGCGGCGACACCGCGGAGGGGGTCGCCGCTTTCCTCGATCGCCGAGAGCCGCGCTTCACGTGGAGGGCGTCAGGCTGAGGCGCCGCCGGAGCGCCTGGGCGACCAGGTCGGCCGGGGCCCTCTCCGGGGACCCCGCGTCGTAGGGCGGACGCGGGTCGTACTCGGTGAGCAGCTGGACGGACTGCGCGGTGCGGTCCGGCCGGGTGTCATGCCGGTTTCGGTCTGGAAGGCGCGGGCGAAGTGACGGGGCGAGAGCCGGGCGCGTTCGGCGAGGGTCTCGACGCACAGATCGGCGCCCGGGTGCTCGGTGATCCTCCCCCACTGCCTCAAGGGCGTGGGAGGTGCCCCCAGCTGGACCTCGCGTAGGGGTTCGCGCTGGGGTTCGCGCTGGGCACTCTGGGCGGCCGACTGAGCGCTGAACCGGGCCTGGATGCCCGGACGCCGGAGGAAGACGACCAGGTGGCGGGCGACGGTGAGCGCGGTCTCGCGCCCGAGGTCCTCCTCCACGAGCGCGAGGGCCAGGTCGATGCCCGAGGTGACCCCCGCCGAGGTGGCGACATTGCCGTCCCGCACGTAGATGGGGTCCGGGTCGACCTCGACCGCCGGATGGTCACGGGCCGGCGTGTCGCAGTACGCCCAGTGGGTCGTCGCGCGGCGGCCGTCCAGCAGGGCCCGACCTGGCGAGCAGGACGGCGCCGGTGCAGACCGACACCAGGCGCTCGGCGCGCGGGCCGTGCTCGCGCAGCCAGTCGGTCAGCCGGCGGGGGGAGGGGGGAGGCGGTGCGGATGCGGTACGAACCGGGCCGGCGGGTCTAGGCCCGGCCCCCGCGAAGACCTCCACGGGGCCGGTGACGTCGAGACTCTGCACGTTGTCGAAGAGGACGACCAGGACGGTTCGCATGTCCTCGATCGTTGGCGTGCGCGGCGATGTCCGCAGTGACAAATTGCCCATCTTTCCTGCCATGCCGGATCCTGCGGTTCCCGCCGTACCAACCAGTCGGTAATGTGCCGGGCATGACCACTCCACTGCCGGAGCGCGCCGGGCGCCGCTGCCACAACGTCCTGAACTCGATCGCCGCGGCGCTGTACTTCTCGCCCGACCTGGACCGGGAACTGGCCGGCGTCGGGATCGAGGACAGCAGAGGCGCGTACTTCGCCACGCGGGCGGCGGCCATGGGCGCGGTGGGCCCGGGCACGGTGACGGCCACGTTCTACAACTTCCACCACGAGCTGGTGGCGAGGCACGTGCCCGGAGTGTGGCGGACCGCCTCCCCCGAGACCGTGCTCGCGGCCCGCTCGCGTGCCGTCGACGCCACGCTGCGGCGGCTGCTCGGCGAGGACGTCAGCGCCTCCAAGGAGGTGGCCGAGGCGGCGGAGCTCGCGCTGCGGGCGGCCGAGGCCTGCACCAGGACCGCGCGCCCGCTGTACGCCGCCTACGCGGACCTGCCCGTCCCCGAGGCGCCGCATCTCGCGCTCTACCACGCGGCCACCCTGCTGCGTGAGCACCGCGGCGACGGTCACCTGGCGGTGCTGCTCGACTCGGAACTCGACCCTGTCGAGGCCCTGGTGAGCCACACCGCGACCGGCAAGGGCATGACCCCGAGGTGGGCGCTGGGCACGCGCGGCTGGTCGCGTACGGACTGGGAGGCGGCGGTCCTGCGGCTGCGGGAGCGCGGGCTGCTCGACGCGGACGGCGCGTTGACCGAGGCGGGGGTGGCATTCCGCAAGGACATCGAGGTGCGGACGGACCGGCTGGACCGGGCGCCGTACGAACACCTGGGCGCCCCGGGCGTGGAACGGCTCATGGAACTGGGCAAGGCGCTGCTGCTGACGGCGTTCAGCGCCGGAGCGTTCCCGGAAGGCATGATCGGCAAGGAATGAGGTACCCGTACGTCTGCCGGCCTCACAGGTCGGGGGACGAAAGGGGAGACCTATGTTCCACGCGATCGCAGACGTCCTGAGGCAGATCGGCTCGGCCATCGCCACGGTCGTGACGCTCCCGTTCCGGGCGCTGGCACGGCTGTTCGGGGGCGCGTCGCACTCCGGGCGGAGCCGCAGGACCTGAGAGTTCCCGTCGCCGTGCCGGTTTCGGGCCCCGGTCACGCTTCCGCTGCCGCCCTGATCCACCGTTGTCGGTGTCACCTGCCACAATTGCCGCGCAACCCCAGTGGAGAAGGCGGTACGGGATCGTGACGACACCCCTCGTAGGGTCCATCGAAGGCAGGATCGCCGAGGAGCTCGGCGTACGGGAGCGGCAGGTCAAGGCCGCCGTCGACTTGCTCGACGGCGGATCGACGGTGCCCTTCATCGCCCGGTACCGCAAGGAAGCGACCGAGATGCTCGACGATGCGCAGCTGCGCACCCTCGAGGAGCGGCTGCGTTATCTGCGGGAGCTGGAGGAGCGGCGCGCCGCGATCCTGGAATCGGTGCGCGAGCAGGACAAGCTCACTCCGGAGATCGAGGCGCAGATCCGGGCCGCCGAGACGAAGGCGCGTCTCGAGGACATCTATCTGCCGTTCAAGCCGAAGCGGCGCACGAAGGCGCAGATCGCGCGCGAGGCGGGTCTCGAGCCGCTGGCCGAGGGACTGCTCGCCGACGCTTCGGTCGACCCGCTCGCCGCGGCGGCGGCCTTCGTCGACGCCGACAAGGGCGTCGCCGATCCGCAGGCCGCGCTCGACGGCGCCCGCTCGATCCTCACCGAGCGGTTCTCCGAGGACGCCGACCTGATCGGCGAACTGCGCGAGCGCATGTGGGTGCGCGGGCGGCTGGTCGCCAAGGTGCGGGACGGCAAGGAGGAGGCGGGCGCGAAGTTCGCCGACTACTTCGACTTCGCCGAGCCCTTCAAGGCGCTGCCCTCGCACCGCGTCCTCGCCATGCTGCGCGGCGAGAAGGAGGACGTCCTCGACCTCGTTCTGGAGCCCGAGGAGCCTTCCGAGCAGCCCGGCCCTTCCTCGTACGAGGGGATCGTCGCCCGCCGTTTCCACATCGCCGACCGCGGCCGCCCCGGCGACAAGTGGCTCACGGACACGGTCCGCTGGGCGTGGCGGACCCGCCTTCTCGTGCACCTCGGCATCGACCTGCGGCTGCGGCTGCGGACGGCCGCCGAGGACGAGGCGGTCAACGTGTTCGCGTCGAACCTGCGGGACCTGCTGCTCGCCGCCCCCGCGGGCACACGCGCGACGCTGGGTCTGGACCCCGGATTCCGGACGGGCGTGAAGGTCGCCGTGGTCGACGCGACCGGCAAGGTCCTCGCCACGGACGTCATCTACCCGCACGTCCCCGCCAACAAGTGGGACGAGGCCATCGCCAAGCTCGCCCGGCTCGCCAAGGACCACACGGTCGAGCTGATCGCGATCGGCAACGGCACGGCGTCCCGCGAGACGGACAAGCTCGCCGGTGAACTCATCACCAAGCACCCGGAGTTGAACCTCACCAAGGTGATGGTCTCCGAGGCCGGCGCGTCGGTGTACTCCGCGTCCGCGTTCGCCTCGCAGGAGCTGCCCGACATGGACGTGTCGTTGCGCGGCGCGGTGTCCATCGCGCGCCGGCTCCAGGACCCGCTGGCCGAGCTGGTGAAGATCGACCCGAAGTCCATCGGGGTCGGGCAGTACCAGCACGACCTGTCCGAGATGAAGCTGTCCCGGTCACTGGACGCGGTGGTCGAGGACTGTGTGAACGGCGTGGGCGTGGACGTGAACACCGCCTCGGCGCCGCTGCTCTCCCGGGTCTCCGGCATCACCTCCGGACTCGCCGAGAACATCGTGTCCTACCGCGACGCGAACGGGCCCTTCCGGTCCCGTACCTCCCTCAAGAACGTGGCCCGGCTCGGCCCGAAGGCGTACGAGCAGTGCGCGGGCTTCCTGCGGATCCGCGGCGGGGACGATCCGCTGGACTCGTCCAGCGTGCACCCCGAGGCGTACCCCGTGGTGCGTCGCATGGTGAAGACCGCGGGGAACGAGGTCGCCTCGCTGATCGGCAACTCCGGGGTGCTGCGTTCGCTGAAGCCGGTCGACTTCGTGGACGAGAAGTTCGGTCTGCCGACCGTGACGGACATCCTGCGGGAGCTGGAGAAGCCGGGGCGTGACCCGCGGCCCGCGTTCAAGACGGCGACCTTCAAGGACGGGGTGGAGAAGCTCTCCGACCTCGAGTCCGGGATGGTGCTGGAGGGGGTCGTGACGAATGTCGCCGCCTTCGGGGCGTTCGTGGACGTGGGTGTCCACCAGGACGGGCTCGTGCACGTGTCCGCGATGTCCAGGACCTTCGTCAAGGACCCCCGGGACGTGGTGAAGCCGGGTGACATCGTCAAGGTGAAGGTGCTGGAGATCGACATTCCGCGGAAGCGGATTTCGCTGTCGCTGCGGTTGGACGACGAGGCGGTGGCCACGGACGCGGACACCTCGGGGGGTGGGCGTGCCCAGCGTGGGGGGCGGCCGCCTCAGCAGCGGCAGCAGCCTCGGCAGCAGCAGAGCCGTTCCGGTGGGGGCTCTCGCCAGGCTGCGGCGCCTGCCAACAGTGCGATGGCTGACGCGTTGCGGCGGGCGGGGCTGACGGATCCCAAGCGGGGGAAGGGCTGACGTTCCTCGTGCCGGGTTCCCTTTCGCGGGAACCCGGCATCGGGATGGACCTGGGCGTTTTCGCCCCCTCCGCCCCTTCCCGTCCCGTTCCTGCGGGCTGCGCCCCCAGACCCCCCTTTCGCGCTTCGCGCTCGTCCTCAAACGCCGGACGGGCTGAAGGGAGCTAGCGCTCCGTCACCTTGCCCTCCGTGACCTCCAGGCGGCGTGTCGTGTGGACCGCGTCGAGCATGCGGCGGTCGTGGGTGACCAGGAGGAGGGTGCCCTCGTAGGTGCCGAGGGCGGACTCCAGTTGCTCGATGGCGACGAGGTCGAGGTGGTTGGTCGGCTCGTCGAGGACGAGGAGGTTGACGCCTCTGCCCTGGAGGAGGGCGAGGGCGGAGCGGGTGCGCTCGCCCGGGGAGAGGGAGCTCGCGGGGCGTAGGACGTGGTGGGACTTGAGGCCGAACTTGGCGAGGAGCGTGCGGACTTCGGCCGGCTCGGTGTCGGGGACGGCCGCGCAGAACGCGTCGAGCAGCGACTCGGTGCCGTGGAAGAGCTTGCGGGCCTGGTCGACCTCGCCGACGACGACTCCGGGGCCGAGGGCGGCGTGACCGACGTCCAGCGGGACACGGCCGAGCAGGGCGCCCAGGAGCGTCGACTTGCCCGCGCCGTTCGCGCCGGTGACCGCGACGCGGTCGGCCCAGTCGATCTGCAGCGTCGCCGGGCCGAAGGTGAAGTCACCTCGGCGCACCTCCGCGTCACGCAGTGTGGCGACGACCGCGCCGGACCGCGGCGCCGCCGAGATCTCCATGCGCAGTTCCCACTCCTTGCGCGGCTCGTCGACGACGTCGAGCCGCTCGATCATGCGCTGGGTCTGCCGGGCCTTCGAGGCCTGCTTCTCGCTGGCCTCGCTGCGGAACTTGCGGCCGATCTTGTCGTTGTCGTTGCCCGCCTTGCGCCGGGCGTTCTTCACGCCCTTGTCCATCCAGGAGCGCTGCGTCTGGGCACGCCCCTCGAGCGCGGACCGCTTGTCGGCGTACTCGTCGAAGTCCTCGCGGGCGTGCCGGCGCGCGGTGTCCCGCTCCTCCAGATACGCCTCGTAGCCGCCGCCGTACAGCGTGATCTGCTGTTGCGCCAGGTCGAGTTCGAGCACCTTGGTGACCGTGCGGGTCAGGAACTCCCGGTCGTGGCTGACGACGACCGTGCCCGCGCGCAGGCCGCCCACGAAGCGCTCGAGCCGCTCCAGGCCGTCCAGGTCCAGGTCGTTCGTGGGCTCGTCGAGGAGGAACACGTCGTAGCGGGAGAGCAGCAGGGAGGCGAGTCCGGCGCGGGCCGCCTGGCCGCCGGACAAGGAGGTCATCAGGTGGTCGAGACCGACGGCGAGCCCGAGGGAGCCGGCGATCTCCTCGGCGCGCTCGTCGAGGTCGGCGCCGCCGAGGTCGAGCCAGCGCTCCAGGCTGGTGGAGTACGCGTCGTCCGCACCGGGCGCGCCGTCGACCAGCGCCTGGGTGGCCTCGTCCATCACCCGCTGGGCCTCGGCCACGCCGGTGCGGCGGGCGAGGAAGTCCCGTACGGTCTCGCCCTCCCGGCGCTCCGGTTCCTGCGGCAGATGTCCGACCGTCGCGGACGGCGGGGACAGCCGCAGCTCGCCCTGTTCCGGTACGAGGAGTCCGGCGAGCAGTCGGAGCAGCGTGGACTTTCCCGCGCCGTTGGCACCGACCAGCCCGATCACGTCTCCGGGCGCGACGACGAGGTCGAGCCCGGAGAAGAGGGAGCGGTCGCCGTGTCCGGCGGCGAGATTCTTGGCGACGAGGGTGGCAGTCATCAGATGGCCGATCCTAACGGCCGGGGCGACGTCCCCTCGCACTGATATCCGTGGCCCCGGTCAGTGGACCATCGGCTCCACCAGCACACTCCCCGCCGTGCGCGCCACGATGAAGGACTCCCCCCGTACGGCCCTGGCGTCCAGCGCGAGCCGGTGCCGGCCGGCCTCCAGGACTCCGTCGAAGACCTCCTGCGCGTGGCTGCGGTACAGGCGGTCGAGGCGGTACGCCGTGAGCTGGACGCGGCAGGTCGAGGTAACCTCGATGCCCGCCTCCCCGTCGGCGGCGACCATGCGTGTGAGACGGCGCAGTTCGAGCGGGCTGCGGTCCAGGGCGTGTTCTATCTGGGCGACGAGGAGCGGAATGATCGGGGCGAGGCCCTCGACGTAGGCCACCTCGAGGCTCGCACGGTCGAAGGTCCCCCGTACGGCGGCACGTTCCTCCTCGCCGACGGCCCGGCCGAAGGCCACCGCGCCGTACGTACGGAGTTCGTCGGGCGGGACCGCCGTGGCGTCCCGGGTGATGTCGGCGCCGATGCCGATGGTGCGCAGGGCGGCGGCGAGCTTGGCGAGGACGGCGACGCGGGCGCCGATGAGGAGGACGCGGCGGCGGGGTCCGGAGTCGCCGCTCAGCAGGGAGCTCAGGGCGCTGCGGTACTCGGCGCCGTGGAAGCGGAACGGCCCTATCCCGTGATAGCCGTTGCGCTCCAGGTCGGGCCTTTCGTCGGTCTGCCAGGCGAAGTCGCGCCATACGTAGTCGTCGTCGGCCTTCTCGATGACCGCGGTGACGGCGCCGCAGTCCAGGCCCTCGCACTCGGGGCAGCCGTAGATGACGTAGCGGCCGCCGTCGAGCGGAGCGTCCGCTTCCAGCAGGAGGCTGCGGACCTGAGCGGTGAAGATCGCGGGTGGCACGTCGGAGGCGAGTGGGGAGACGGCGTCGAGGTCGGAGAGCTGGAAAAGCAGCGGGCGGCCGTCGACGATGAAGTCGACGAAATCCCGGTGCACTTGGTAGTCACCGTTGGCGAGGACTCCACCGGCACGCATCGCCGGTGCCAGGCCGAAGGTCGCGTACTCGGCAGACATGCTGTGAGTATCCCCAGAGCGGGAGCGATCTGAGCACGGCATGACATATTCCGCTACGGTCCGCGGGTGGAGACAGACGGACGCGGCGATGTGATCGTGGTGGGCAGCGGGGTCATCGGGCTGACGACGGCCGTTGTCCTGGCCGAGAGCGGGAGGCGCGTACGGGTGTGGGCGCGGGAGCCCGCCGGGCGGACCACCTCGGCGGTTGCGGGCGCGCTGTGGTGGCCGTACCGCATCGAGCCGAAGGCACTCGCCCGCGACTGGGCCCTTCAATCACTCTCCGTGTACGAGGAGTTGGCGGCGACGCCCGGGAGCACGGGCGTACGTATGGTCGAGGGCGTAATGGGCGAGTCACGGCTGGACGAAGAGGGCCACTGGGCGGCCGCGCGGTTGCCGGGGCTGCGGGCCTCGACGTCCGAGGAGTACGCGGGGACGGGCCTGTGGGCCCGGCTTCCGCTGCTGGACATGCCGGCGCATCTGCGGTGGCTGTACGAGCGTCTTCTCCGGGCGGGCGGGAGTGTCGACGTCCGCGCGGTGGCGGATCTCGCGGAGGCGGAGGCGCCGGTGATCGTCAACTGCACGGGGCTCGGCGCTCACGGGCTCGTACCGGACGCGGGTCTGCGTCCCGTGCGCGGGCAGCTCGTGATCGTGGAGAACCCCGGGATCCGCACCTGGCTGGTCTCGACGGACTCCACGACCGGGGTGAGCACCTATCTGTTCCCGCAGCCGGACCGGCTGATCCTGGGCGGCACCACCGACGAGGACGACTGGTCGCTGACGCCCGAGCCGGCGGTGGCCGCGGAGATCGTCAGGCGCTGCGCCGTGTTGCGCCCCGAGGTCGCGGGGGCGCGGGTGATGGGTCACCGGGTGGGGTTGCGGCCGGTACGTGATCGCGTGCGGCTGGAGCGTGAACGGCTGCCCGACGGACGGGTGTTGGTGCACAACTACGGTCACGGCGGTGCGGGGGTCACGGTGGCGTGGGGGTGTGCGCGGGAGGCGGCGGCGCTCGCCTCCCGCTGACGACCGGCCTCGGCCACGGGCCGTCGACGCGGCTCCGGTCACGGGCCGGGCCCGGTAGCGGCCCCTCGGGCCGGCTCACCCGTGGTCGTCTCCGATCGGGTCCCCCTCCTTCTCCGTACCGGCTCCCGGGCCGATCCGGATCTCGAAGTCGCCGTCGAACCGCTTGTGCCCCTCGATCACGGCGAGTTCGACCACTTCGAGGCCCATCTCGCCCCGCACGATGACGGGGTCGGCGCGCAGGTCGCGCATCAGCGCGACGCACATGCCGATCATGACGAGGACGAAGGGCGCCGCGGCGAGGATCGTGAGGTTCTGGAGCCCGGTCAGCGCGTCGCCCTGGCCGCTGCCGACGAGCAGCATGATGGCGGCGACCGCCCCGGTCAGGACGCCCCAGAACACCACCACGAACCGGCTCGGTTCGAGCGCCCCCTTCTGGGAGAGCGTGCCCATCACGATGGACGCCGCGTCGGCTCCCGAGACGAAGAAGATGCCGACCAGGATCATCACGAGCAGACTGGTGGCGGTCGCGATGGGGAACTCGGCCAGCACACCGAAAAGTTGGCCCTCGGGCGTCGACTCCCCTCCGAGCCGACCGGTCTCCTTCAGCTTCATCGCCGTACCGCCGAAGATCGCGAACCAGACCAGGCTGACGCTGCTGGGGACGAGGATCACGCCGCCGACGAACTGCCGGATGGTACGGCCGCGGCTGATCCGGGCGATGAACATGCCGACGAACGGCGTCCAGGAGATCCACCACGCCCAGTAGAAGACGGTCCAGCTGCCCAGCCAGTCGGCGACACCCTCGCCGCCGCTGGCCTCGGTACGTCCGGCGAGCTGCGGCAGGTCACCGAGGTAGGCGAAGACCGAGGTGGGCAGCAGATCCAGGACGATGATGGTCGGCCCCGCGATGAACACGAAGACGGCCAGGATCAGCGCCAGCACCATGTTGGTGTTGGACAGCCACTGGATGCCCTTCTCGACGCCGGAGACGGCCGAGGCCACGAACGCCACCGTCAGTACGGCGATGATCCCGACGAGCAGGCCGTTGCTCACCTTGTCCATCCAGTCCAGCTCCTTGAATCCGGAGCCGATCTGGAGCGCGCCCAGGCCCAGTGAGGCGGCGGAGCCGAAGACGGTGGCGACGATCGCGAGGATGTCGATCACCCGGCCCCAGCCGCCGTTCGCGTGCCGCTCGCCGATGAGCGGCGTGAAGACCGCGCTGATCGTCTGGCGACGGCGCTTGCGGAAGGTGCTGTAGGCGATGCCGAGCCCGACCACCGCGTAGATCGCCCAGGGGTGCAGCGTCCAGTGGAAGAGGGTCGTGGCCATCGCCGTCTCCATCCGTTCGCCGGAGTCGGCGGGGGTGGTGCCAGGCGGGGGCGTGTCGTAGTGCGCCAGCGGCTCGCTCACGCCGTAGAACATCAGGCCGATTCCCATGCCGGCACTGAACATCATCGCGACCCACGACACGGTGCGGAACTCGGGCTCCTCGCCCTCGGCGCCGAGGTGGATCCTGCCGTAGCGGCTGATCGCGAGCCAGAGCGCGAAGACCACAAAGCAGGAGGCGGCCAGCATGAAGGCCCAACCGCCGTTGTGGATCAGACCGTTGAGCATCTTGGTGGAGACGCTCTCCAGCGAATCGGTCGCGACCGAACCCCAGATCACGAACCCGAGGGTGAGCACGGCGGTGACGCCGAACACCACACGGTCGGTCCGCCCGCCGTGAGCCGTCTCTTCTGCTTGCCCCGTCATGGGCGGCACCTTTCGCGATAGGGGCGTATGGGGAGTTATGCAAGTTATTGCCCCATACGCCCTATCACAGGTGCGGCCGTGCTCAGCGTCTCAGCAGTCGGTGTCGGGCTCCCCCGCCGTGAGCCGGTAGGGCGCGCGCTCGTCGAGGAGCAGTGGGACGAGAGCACGCAGGGACTGACGGAGGGGTACGAGCACGCCGCCGCCCTCGTGCCGTACGCGGACGCCGTGCAGGCTCAGCTCGTCGCGCAGGTCCGTGTACTGGCCGGCGGTGAGCCGGTAGCCGCAGGGCGGTTCCTGGATCACCTCGGACGGCTCGGCCGGGTCGTTGTCGGCTCCGCCGAGGTAGACGGGATCGGTGTCCAGGTAGCCCTTGAGCCGGGCAGCCGATGTGGCCCTCTCGACCCGTTCACGGTGTTCCCCGGTGAAGGTGAACAGGCCGCCGAGCGCAGCGAGTTGGGAGTCGACTCGGCGGCGGTTGTTCAGGGCCGGGTCGGCCTGTTCGGCGTCCGTGAGGGGATCGACCCGGCTCTCGATGAGGAGTCCGGCGGAATGTTTGACGCCCGACATGTTGCGCAGGATGCGTTCCTGGCCGTCCCCGGCCACCTGCTGGATCGGGTCGCCAGTCACGGGGTCGGTCCAGATGCCGTACGTGCCCGTCGAGTACCCCTCGTCGCCGGCGGCGGGCCGTACGTAGTCCAGCGAAAGGGTCCTCGCCTCGTCGTGGACGGCCGTGTCGGTGTTGAGGTTGCGCGGCCAGAGGTCGAAGAGGTCCTTGTCGTAGTACGGGGGCGTGGCGCCGTACTCGTGCAGGTCGTAGACGACGTCGGGGGTGCGGTCGCGAAGCACCGCGGCCATCGCGCGGGCCTCGGCGGTCCGGAGGGCGAGATGGTCGCGGTTGATGTCGACGCCGTCGCTGTTGCCGCGGGTGTCGGCGGCGCGGCCGTCCGGGTTGGCGGTGGGCACGACGAGCAGGGTGGTGGTCTTCAGGAAGCGCCGGGTGCGCTGGTCCTTCGCGTACGCCAGGTCGCGGATCGTGCTGAGGCAGGCGTCGCGTCCGGACGGCTCGTCACCGTGCTGGCTGCACACGAGGAGCACGGTGGTGGCGGCACGGGGCGCGCCGACACGGACGAGCTGGAGCGGGCGGTCCTGCTTGGTCGTGCCGATCCGGGCGACCGAGACACGGTCGCTCGCCCGGTCGACGGCTGCCAGGAACTCCTGCTCCTCGGGCTGACTGGTCCAGCGGGCGCCGTCGGTCTGCTCGAAGCCGGTGCGCGGCCGGGCTTCCGCCGCGTGCGCCGGTGCGGTCAGCAGGGGTACGGCCATGGCCGTGGCGGTAACCGCCACGGCCATGGCGCGGATCACTAAGCCGGTCAACTGGTCTCTCCCGGGATGCGAAGGGCGGCACGCGGGTCACGTACGCCGTCGAGGACGGAGGCGTCCGGATGGGCACCGGAGCCCGCGGTGGCCCTGGCGAAGGCCTTGGCGCCGCCGACCAGCGGGACCCGGGCCGAGGTGCGGGCCAGGTCGAGCGTCAGTGTCGGTGTGGTGGACGGCGGGTCGACCAGGTCCTTGTCGGTGCCCGCGATGATGAGGGCGAGCCGGTGGCCCTCGGGGACGACATGGTCGGTGGCGGCGAGGTCGAGCGTGATCGTGTACGCCTTGCCCGGGGTGAGCGGGACGCCCTTCCTCAGGGAGGCGTGGTTGCCGAGGTCGGCCCAGCCGCGGCTGAAGACGGTGTAGTCGACGTCCGCGTTCTTCGACCGGGTCTCCCTGAAGCAGGAGCTGTCTCCGGTCGTGCTCGGGCCCCAGCAGGTACGGTCCGTGAGCGTGGTGATGCCCTCGCCCGCGGCGGCGTAGTCGCGGATGGTGTCCGGGCCCAGATCGACAAGTACCGCCGAAAGATGCGCTGTTGACGTCGTCGGGGTGGCGGTGATCGTCACCTTCGACGAGCCGGACAGGCGGAGGTCCTTGGCCAGCGGCTTGGTGACGAAGCCCGTCTTGTCAGGGGTTGACCGGTCGATGTACGCGGCCCAGTCGGTCTCGCTCAGCCGAGGGTAGTCGGTGAAGGTCTCGGTTCCCGAGCGCCTGTTCAGCCCGAGGGTGCCGACGCCCGGCGCGGAGCCCGTGGCCGGGCGCAGGGTCGTGGTGTCGGTGGCGCGGGGCGGCCAGACGCCGGAGGTCACCCACTGGTCGGGGTGACGCTCGATGTCGGCCATGGGCTCGTCGTCGATGCCGTTGTCGTAGCCGAGGAGTTCGTGGTCGAACCAGCGGTGCAGGGTGTCGACCCATTCGGCGCGGCGGAAGTCGAAGGGGTCGACGTGGCCGGTCTGCGAGATCCAGATCTTGCGGTCGACACCGTTCTCGGCGAGCGCGTCCCACCAGGGGCCGACGTGCTGGGTGCGGACGTTGAGGTCCTGGGCGCCGTGGATCAGGAAGACACTGGCCCTGACCTTGTCCGCGTCCTTCACGTAGTCGCGCTCGGTCCAGAACGAGGTCCAGTCGCCGGTGCGCGGTGCCCCGTCGACGATCTTCTGCTGGACGGCGGCGCACTTGGCACGGGCGTCGGGGCTGTCGACGTAGTCGGACAGCCAGTCCGGGCCGGAGTCGTACAGCGGGGCGCCCTCGCTGAAGTAGTAGTCGTACCAGGAGGAGATCGCACTGATCGGCACGATGGTCTCCAGGCCCCTGACGCCGGTGGCGGCCACGCCGTTGGCGATGGTGCCGTCCCAGCTCTTGCCGATCATGCCCGTTCTGCCATTGGTCCAGGTCGCCTTGGACGTGACGGTCCCGGTGCGCGAGGTGTACGCCCTGGCCCGGCCGTTGAGCCAGTCGACGACCGCCTTCGCGGACTGGATGTCGCTGCGGCCTCCCACGTCGACACAGCCGTCGGAGCGGTTGGTGCCGGCCAGGTCGACGCCGACGAAGGCGTAGCCGCGGGGCACGAAGTAGTTGTCGTAGAACAGCGGCATCTGGACGACGTCGCCGTTCGCGTCGTACGTCTTCTTCTGGCTCTCGTTGCCGCGTCCGCAGCAGGAGTAGTACGGGCTGGCATCCATGATCACGGGGACTTTGCGGCCCGACGCGGCGAGTTCGCGGGGCCGGACGATGTCGACGGCGACGCGGTCGGCCTTCCCGTCGCTGTCGCCGTCGAGGCCGGTGTCCACCCACACGGATTCGCGGATCGCGTTGTCGTACGAGTAGATCGGAGTGCTCTCCCGCGGGGCGCTGTGTGCGGCGACCGGGGTGAGCAGGGTTGCCATCAGGGCGGCGGTGGCCGCCGTCGCGAGCGATCTCCAGGTCGTGAAGCGCATACGGCGCGCACGTATCGGCATGCGCGGAAGGTACCCCGGTCAACTCCTGCGCAAAAGGGGGTCTGTGAAAGGCCTGTGGGGCGGGATTGCTCATGACGGCCGAATGGCGATCGTGTGACAGGGGTGGCCGTGGACATGACCGCGGCCACAGGGACTGAATAGGCTCCGAACAGACTTCACGCCCCCACGACTTGGAGCTTGACGTGCACCGCAGACTCATCGCACCGGGCGCGCTCGCGGCCTCCCTCCTGCTGGCGATCCCGGCATCGGCGGCCGGTTACACCCCCGGGGCGCCGGGCATCGGCGACCCCTACTACCCCGCCTACGGCAACGGCGGCTACGACGTCTCGCACTACGATCTGCGGCTCCAGTACCAGCCGCGGACCGATGAGCTGGAGGGCACGGCGACCCTCCTGGCGACCGCCAAGCAGGATCTCTCACGCTTCAATCTGGACTTTCTCCTCGATGTGAGCGAGGTGCGGGTCAATGGCGTGAAGGCGTCGTTCGCCACGTCCGGCGAGCACGAACTGGAGATCACCCCGAAGACCCCGCTGGCCAAGGGCAAGACCGTGACGATCGTGGTGCGCTACAGCGGTGTGCCGTCGTCGAAGACCGCCTACGGGTTCACCAGTTGGCACCGCACTCCGGACGGCGGTGTGGGCGCGAACGAGCCCGAGGCCGCGTGGTGGTGGTTCCCCAGCAACGACCACCCGCTCGACAAGGCGACGTACGACGTGTCGGTGAACGTCCCCGACGGTACCCAGGCGATCTCCAACGGCACGCTCCAGTCGACCAGTTCACGGCTCGGCTGGACGCGCTACAACTGGCGGTCCAACAAGCCGCAGGCCACCTACCTCGCCACGCTCGCGGTCGGCAGGTTCGACGTCACCACCGGGACGACCGAGAGCGGCATCCCGGTCATCAACGCCTACAGCAAGGATCTCGGCGACAACGACGGGGCGGCGCGGGCGAGCATCGAGCGCACCGGCGAGGTCGCCGACTTCCTCACCGGGTACTTCGGTCCGTACCCCTTCAACGCGCTCGGCGGATACGTCCCGAACACCAACACCGGGTACGCGCTGGAGACGCAGACACGGCCGTTCTACAGCCCGCGCCAGTTCGCGAACGGTTCGAACGTGTCGGTCGTCGTCCACGAGCTGGCCCACCAGTGGTACGGGGACGCCGTGTCCGTCGCCGGGTGGAAGGACATCTGGATCAACGAGGGCTTCGCCCGGTACGCGCAGTGGCTGTGGTCGGAGCACGAGGGCGAGGGGACGACGCAGGAGCTCGCGGACTACGTGTACGCGTCGCACCCGGCCGACGACGCCTTCTGGACCGTCGCGCCCGGGGATCCCGGTCCGGAGAACCAGTTCGACATCGCGGTGTACGACCGCGGGGCGCTGGCCATTCAGGCGCTGCGCAACGAGGTCGGGGACGACGCGTTCTTCGCCGTCCTCAAGGGGTGGCCGAGTGAGCACGCGTACGGGAACGCCTCGGTCGGCGACTTCCAGAAGTACGCGGAGGAGGTGTCCGGCAAGGCGCTCGGCTCGCTCTTCGACACGTGGCTGTACCAGCCGTCGAAGCCCGGGGCGCCCTCGGCGCGGGGCGCGTCGATCGCTCGGGCGGCGGGAACGGACGGGGCTCCTGCCCAGGCTCGGCCGAAGTCGTGGAAGAAGATCGCTGCGACTGATTCGGTTCACGAGCACTGAGGTGGGTGACGAACGCGGTTGAGGACCGCTGTGTGGTGGCCCGCCCTCCTCAAGGGCGGGCCGTCGGCGTCAACTCCCCCGCGCGGGCCAGAAGTTCCTCGCGGCTGATGGCGTCGGCCCGCGTCGCCGGCACCGTGCAGGCGTGGGCGCCGGCCACCGCGCCGTACAGGGCGCAACGCCGGGGCGGCTCACCGGCGAGCCGGCCGAGGAGGAAGCCGGAGGCGAAGGCGTCGCCGGCGCCGTTGGAGTCCACCACCGGAGCCGGGGGCGTGACCGCGGGGATGTGGGTCATCTCGCCGTCCGCCAGCAGGTACGCCCCGTCGGCTCCGGCCGTGGCGACGACCACCTCGGCCCGCCCCCGCTCGACGATCCGCCGCATCGTCCGCTCCGGGTCGGGCAGCGCGGTGGTGGAGAGGAACACGAGGTCGGCGGCGTACGCGAACCGCTCGTGGTAAGGATTCTCGCCGTCCCAGTTGTGCAGGTCGGTCGAGAGGGTCACCCCGGCTTCGCGCAGGGTGGGGAGCGTGTGGGCGCAGGGGTGGGTGATGACGACGTGTGCGTGGCGGCTCGTCCGGGCCAGCGCCCGTACCGTCTCCTCCGGCAGCCGGTCGGCCTCCCGCGAGCGGCTGTCGTCGTACAGCGACAGTCTCCGTCCCTCCGGATCCACCAGGTTGACCGCGCGCTTGGTGCCACCGGGCTGGCGGAAACCGGTGAGCGGAATGCCCCGGTCGCGGTGCAGCGCCCGTACCAGCTCGCCCTCGTGGTCGTCGCCGATCAGGTCGAGGTGGTGCGTGCGCAGGCCCAGCGCGTGCACGCCGAGAGCGACGAAGTCCCCGCTCTGGCCTGCCCGTGTCTCGATCCCGGGCCGGACCATGTAGCTGTCGGCGTACGGAAGCGGCAGCCCAGGCACGTACACAATGGTGTCCACCCCCGCCCCTCCCAGCACGAGGACGTCGATCTCTGCACTCATGGGTGTTCCTCTCGACTTCGGGGCATCAGGCGCGTCACTCAGGCCATCCACTCTCGGTCCCCATGGTCGTACACCGTGACCGCTATCCCCTGGTCCACCAACCGCCCGCTGACAAGCGGCTCCACACGGGACCACTTGCCACCGGCGAGACCGCACCCGATACGGGGCATGTGAACGGAGGCACCGAGCTCGGCGGCTTTGCCGGCAAGCAGTCCAAGGGCGGTGTCGACGGCCTCGTAGCGCACGGGCACCCCTTTGCTGCCCGTGCGTATGCCCCGCTGGCCGACCAGATTCGCCACCCACACATACCGCTCGACCTGCACGAACTGGGCCGAGCCGAGCCCGAAGTCGTTGTGCGCGCGATCCCGGTGCCAGGCGCGATACGCCGCCTCCGGCTCCGGCCAGCGCCGTGACACGGCGAGGACGAAGCCCTTCCCCCATCCCCCGACGTCATTGCAGACATGGGCGATCATTTTGACGCCCCTCCCCAGCGGAACGGTGGCGTCGCCCCTGACGTACGCGATCTCTGACATGAGGCCACCGTAGGCGGCGCCACTGACAGTGGCCGCCTGTCGGGCGAGTGGCCGGTGGGGTATTGGGCGGGTGCTGTCACAACACTGGTGAGACAGCAATACTGTTGCACCTGATCGGCGTATGGCGCGGAGAGGCGGAACCAATTATGGCCACTGAGACCGAGGAGTCGGCGCTCACGGTTGATGAGTTGGCCGCGCGTGCGGGGGTCACGGTCCGTACGGTCCGCTTCTACAGCACCAAGGGGCTGCTGCCGCCGCCGGTGATCGGGCCAAGGCGCGTGGGCCAGTACAGCCAGGAACATCTGGCCCGGCTCGCTCTCATCGAGGAGTTGCAGCACCAGGGCATGACGCTGTCCGCGATCGAGAGGCATCTCCAGCAGCTGCCGCCGGGGCTGAGTGCGCACGATCTCGCCATCCACCGTGCCGTGGTGGCCTCCTGGGCGCCCGAAGCGGCTCAGGACGTGACGCGCGAGGAGCTGGAACGGCGGGCGGGTCGTTCGCTCGACGAGGAGGAGCTGGACCAGCTCGCCGCGATGGGCGTCATCACGCGGACCGCGGACTCCCTCCGCGTGGACCCGGGGCTGCTGCGGCTCGGCGTACAGCTTCTCGACGTACCCATCGCGCACGAGGCGATCCTCGCTGCGCGGACCGTGCTGCTGGAGCACTCGCGCGCGGCGGCCCACGAGTTGTCCGCGCTGCTGCGTGCCGCGGTGGGCGAGGACGAGTCCGTGGCGGCGGTGAAGTCGCTGTCGGCGCACATGCAGCCGCTGGTCGTGCAGGCGCTGCTGACCAGCTTCCAGCGCTCGTTGAAGGAAGAACTCCGGGAATGGCTCAAGGAGTCCTGAGGCAGCACCTGGCTCCATCCTCGCCAGGCACCCGGCTCCGCCCTCGGCCTCGCCCTACAAGTAGGCCGACCCGCCCGCCACGTTGAGGGTCTGGCCGGTCAGGAAACCGCTGCCCTCGTCGACGACGTACAGCAGGGTCGAGACGAGGTCCGACGGCTCCTGGGTTCTGGGGACGGCCTGTTGGGCGCGGACGTGTTCGAAGCCGCCGTCCGCTCCGACGGTCCGCTCGGCGGTGGCGGTGCGGACCATGCTCGGCGCGATCGCGTTGACGGTGATCCCGGACGGGCCCAGCGCGGAGGCCAGCGAGCGCGTGAAGCCGATCAGGCCCGCCTTCGAGGAGACGTACGCGACCATCGTCGGGGGCGCGGTGAGGACGGCCGCCGACACGATGTTCACGATCCGCCCCCAGCCCGCCGTCCGGAGATGCGGCAGCACCGCGCGGGTCAGCAGGAACGGCGCCTCCAGGTTGACGCGCATGACGCGCCGCCATTCCTCGGGCGTGGTGTCCTCGAAGGCCGACTCCGGATACACACCGGCGTTGTTGACGAGGACGTGCAGGGTCCCGAACCGGTCGATGACCCGGTCCAGCGCGTACCCGATCTGCTCCTCGTCGGTGACGTCGGCGATCAACTCCAGGTAGTCCAGCACCCGTTTGCCGGTTTCCGGCTGCGGTACGAGATCGATCCCGGCGACCCGGTATCCGCGCCCGGCGAGCGCGACGGCGAACTCCTGCCCGAGGCCCTGTGCCGCTCCGGTCACCAGGGCGGTACGTGTCTCCATGGGGCGAGTGTGATGAACCGTCAGCCGCTCGGCAAGGGCGCATTCCACTCGCCGGAACGGCCCTGTTGCCGCGCGCGTTCGGGAGGCCCACGCTGCGGGGCGACCGCCCAGCCAGCGTCAGCCGTACGGGAGCCGTGCCCGATGACCGAGACCGAGCGTGCCGTGGACGATGCCGAGCACGCCCGTGAACGGGGCGCTGGGAAGCGGAGGTTGGGGCCGGCGTCGCACTGGCCGCGATCCCGGAGGCTGATCCCCGACGAACTGGGCGTGCTGGTCGTCCTCGGACTGCTGATCGCCGGGATCGGCATCCCGTACCCGGACTTCCTCGACAGCGACAACCTGCTCACCACCGCCCACAACTCCGTCTACATCTCCCTGATGGCGTGCGGAATGGTGTTCGCGCTCGCCATGCGCGAGGTCGACCTGTCGGTGGGCGGGACGTACGCGATGTGCCTGGTCGTCGGGGCACTGCTGGTGCGGGACGGCATGGCACCGTGGCTGGCGGTGCCGGCCGTCCTGCTCACCGGGATCCTGCTCGGTGTCTTCAACGCCCTGGTCACGACGCTGCTCGCGCTGCCCTCGTTCATCGTGACGCTGGGCACGCTGATGCTGTTCCGGGGCGTCGGGCTCGCGCTCGCCGACGGCAAGCAGATCACCGATCTGCCGCTCGACGACTCGTTCTTCACGCTCGCGGGCGGCGACGCGGGCGGCGTGCCGTTCGCTCTGTGGGTACTGGTGACGGTGGTCGTGGTGCTGACGGTCGTGCTGACCCGGACGCGCTTCGGGGCGCGGGTGCGGGCGATCGGATCCAACCCCGATGCCGCCGAGTTCAGCGGTATCCCGGTCGTCCGCACCCGCATCCAGGCGCTCGCCCTGTCCGGCCTGACCACGGCCTGCGCGGCGGCACTCGCGCTCGCCTTCTACGGCGCCGGTGACCCGACTCTGGGCCAGGGCTACGAGTTGCAGGCCATCGCCGCGTGCATCATCGGCGGCACTCCGCTCGCGGGCGGGCGCGGATCCGTGGTCGGTGCGGTGGCCGGAGCGATGATCCTGGCCGTCGTCGCCTCGGGCCTCGTGTTCTTCGAAGTACCCATCAACTGGACGTCGTTCGCGACCGGCGCGGTGATCCTCGTCGCGGTGGCGGCGGACAGCGCGCTGCGCCGCGGCGGACGGCGACGACATTGAAGTCCCCCAGAGACCGACAGCCCTCGCGCAGAGATCGTCCGCCGTTTGTCCGGAGCCGCTTGGAGGCCGTGATGCACCCCCGATTGCGTACGTTGCTCGCCGTACCCGCCGTGCTGGCCCTCTTCACCGCCGCCGGCTGCGGCGACGGGAACGGCTCGGGCTCCGGCAAAGGCGGAGAACTGAGCATGGGCATCGCGGTCGCCAACATCAGCCTGAACTTCGCCCACGAGATGGTCCTCGGCGCCGAGAGCGCGGCTGACCACGCGGGGAACATCGACTTCAAGGCGGTCGGTCCGCCGAACACGGACGGGCCCGCCGAGGTGCAGCTCTTCCAGAACCTCACCGCCCGAGCCAAGGACGGCATCGTCCTGGAGAACCTCGACCCGCCGATCTTCACCCGGCCCGCCGCGCGCGCCGTCGACCAGGGCATCCCGATCGTCGCCCTGGACACCTCGCCGACCGACGGCAGCAAGGTCAACTTCTATGTGGGCAACGACAATTACGCGCTCGGCGAGCTGATGGCGAAGGAGGCGTTGAAGCGGCTGGGCGACGAACCGGACGGGGAGATAGTCATCGGGGTGCCCAACCCCGGAACCCCGGTGCTCGACAACCGGGCCAAGGGCATCTCCGACACCTTCAGGAAGGAGGCCCCGAACGTGAAGGTCCTGGGCCCCTTCCAGACGTACAGCGATCCCGGGCAGAACTACAGCTCCTGGTCGGCGCAGGTGAACGCGCATCCCGACGCGCTCGCCTTCCTGGGCGTCGGTGACGCCGACAGCTACAACCTCGCGAAGATCAAGAAGTCCGAGCGGGGCACCTGGCTGACGGCCGGCTTCGACGTCGACCCGAAGACCCTCGACGCGGTCAGGGACGGCTCGAACTTCGTCACCATCGACCCGCAGCACTTTCTCAAGGGCTATCTGTCGACCGCGATGCTGATCGAGGCGGTCCGCGACAACGACGGCAAGCTCCTCGACGGCTGGTTCCTCTCCCCCGGCGGGGTCGTCGACAAGACCAACATCGACGACGTCATCACGCGGCAGAAGACCGCCGAGGCGGCGTACGACTGGTACAAGCCGACGATCGACAAGCTGCTCGGCGACCAGAAAGCCCAGCTCAAGCCTCTCAAGGACGCGCGCTGAGATGGATGAGGGCGACATGCTCGTGGCGCGGGATCTGGTCAAGTCGTACGGCGGGGTCAGGGCGCTGGACGGAGCGGGTATCCGGCTGCGCGGCGGCGAAGTGCACGCGCTGGTCGGCGAGAACGGGGCCGGGAAGTCGACGCTGGTGCGGATCCTGTCGGGCGCGGTGACGGCGGACGCGGGAACCGTGGACCTGGCGGAGGAGACGCGGACGGGCGGAATCGCCGTCGTCTCGCAGGAGTTGAGCCTCTTCCCCGACCTCACCGTCCGCGAGAACCTCTACCCCTACCGGCCGCCCCGGCGCTTCGGCCTGCTCGACCGGCGCGCCATGGACCGCGCCGCCGAGCCGGTCCTCGGCGAACTCGGACTCGACGTCGACCCCGGTGGGCTGCTCGGCGAGCTCCCTCTCGCCGACCAGCAGTTGACGGAGATCGCGCGGGCGCTGCTGCGGCGCCCCAAGGTGCTGGTCCTGGACGAGCCGACCTCCGCGCTGCCCGCCGCAGCGGTGGACCGCCTCGAACAGGTACTGCGGACCCTCACCGGGCAGGGCATCGCGGTCCTGTACGTCACCCACTTCCTCGAGGAGGTGATGCGCCTCGCGCAGCGTGTGACCGTGCTGCGGGACGGGCGGGTGGCGCTGGCCGGCGCAGGGCGCGAGGAGGTCGACGTGCCGGAGCTCGTGTCGGCGATGCTGGGCGGCCGGCCTCCCCAGCCGGTACGCCGCACGCGCGCCCTCACCGACGGTCCGCCGCCGGTGGTGCTGTCCGAGGTGAGCGTGCCCGGACGGCTCTTCGACGTCACCTTCACCGTGCGCGCGGGTGAGGTGGTCGGGCTGGCCGGGCTCCAAGGGGCAGGCCATCTGGACGCGTTGGAGGTCGTCTGCGGCCGTTCGACGATCTCGTCCGGGCGGGTCGACGTGGGTGGCCGGGGGATGCCGCGGTCGTTACGGGGTGCGGTGCGTGCGGGGGTCGCCTTCGTGCCCAGTGACCGCAAGCGGTTCGGGCTGATGGCCGAGCGTACGGTCTGGGAGAACACGACCACGGTGAGCTGGCTGGCTCTGGGGCGCGGCGGAGTACTCCCCTCGCGAGGTGAACTGGTGCGCCGTACGGCGGACTTGACCGAACGGTTGCGGCTGCGTGGTGGTCCGTACGACATCGTCGGGCGGTTGTCCGGCGGCAATCAGCAGAAGGTCGTCTTCGCCAAGTGGCTCGCCACCGAACCGCGTGTGGTCGTCCTGGACGATCCGACGCGGGGTGTGGACGTCGGGGTGCGGGCCGAAATGCACTCCATCGTCGGCGAGTTGGCGGGCGGTGGGGCGGCGGTGCTGATCACCTCGACCGATCTGGCGGAGCTGACCGAGGTGTGCGATCGGGTGCTGGTGTTCGTGCGGGGGCGGGTGGTGGGTGAGGTGTACGGGGAGCGGCTGACGGAGCACGCGTTGGCCGTGGCGGTGCAGTCGGGGGTCGCTCGGTCGGCCGGGGACTAGGGTTTTCGCCCCCTCCGCCCCTTCCCGTCCCGTATCCGGGGGCTGCGCCCCCGGACCCCCCTTTCGCGCTTCGCGCTCGTCCTCGAACGCCGGACGGGCTGAGAGGTCACGCCGACAGCGCTCGCGTCAGTGCCCGTGCCGCCGCGCACACCCTCGCGCCCACGCGGTCGACGTCCAGGCGGCGGGTGCCGGCGGTCACGGAGATCGCGGCGACCGGTCCGGCGCCGCGGCCGCTCTCGTAGACCGGGGCCGCCACGGCGGAGATGCCGACCTCGGCCTCCTCCAGGTTGACCCCGTAGCCGCGGACGCGGGTCGCGGCGAGGTCGCGGGCGAGCTGGCCCGGCAGGACGAGGGTGCGTGGCGTGAGGCGAGGCAGGGCGAGATGTGGCGCGCGGGGGTCGTGCGCGAGGAAGACCTTGCCGGTGGCGGTGCAGTGGGCCGGGAGGCGGCCCCCGGCGCGGGAGACGATCGGCGTGGCACGGCGGCCGGTGATCTTCTCCAGGAAGAGGGTGTCGGGGCCGTCGGGGACGGCGAGGTGCACGTTCTCGTGCGTCTCCCCGTGGAGGTCACCGAGGTAGGGCAGCGCGGCGTCCCTCAACTCCCGTGCGGACGGCGCCGACTGGCCGATCACAAAGAGGGCGAGGCCGATCCGGTAGCGGCCGTCGGGCGTGCGCTCGACCAGCTCGAGCCGGACCAGCTCGCCGAGCAGGCGGTGTGCGGTCGGCTTGGGCAGCCCGGTGCGGAGCGCCAGCTCGGCGAGGCTCAGCGCGCCCTCGGAGTCCCCGCAGGCACGCAGCAGCGCCGCCCCGCGCGCGAGAACCGACTTGGGCGCCTGACCGTCCGTCATGGACCGATGGTCGGGTGCCCGGGAGCGGTTGACAAGGTGCCCGTCAGTGTTGAGTGGGCCAGGCTCACCGAAGTGGTACGTCGACGAGCAGCGGGCGCGCCAACTCACCTGCCCCGGAGACGAGTTCACGCAGGTGGTCCGCGCTCTCGGCGCGCACCGCGTCGATCCCGAAGAACCGTGCCGCCTGGGTGAAGTCGAGCGCGCCCAACTCGGTTCCGGGACAGGGGCCCTGGCCGCCCATCGCCTCGTAGGTGTCCTGAAGGGTGCGGTACGCGCCGTTGCCCAGCACCACGAACAGCACCGGGACCGCGCTGCGCGCCGCGCTCCAGAGCCCCTGGAGCCCGAACAGCGCACAGCCGTCGCCGAGTACCGCGACCACCGGGCGCCCCGGCTCGGCGAGCGCGCGCCCGACGGCCGCGCCGATCCCCCAGCCGAGGCCCCCGCCGACGGTGTGCGTGTAGCTGCCGGGACGGTCAAGACGGACGAGTCGGCGCAGCAACAGGCCCACGGTGATGGCCTCTTCGACGACCACCGCGCCCGGCGGCAGCCCGCGCGCCACGGCGTGCGCCGCGGCCCAGGGCGCGAGCGGCGCCGGGGAGTAGGCGGCGCGGGCGGCGGCCTCCGTGCGGTTCCGCTCGGCCGTGTGCCGCTCGCCGGCCCGCAGTATCCGGGCCTTCGCGCTGTGCGCGGGCACCCGCTGGTGCAGCAGTTCGGCCAACCGGTCGAGCGACGGGGCGAGGGCGCCGACCAATCCGGTGTCGACGCCGAAGTTGCGGCCTATCTCGTCCGGGTCGGAGTCGAGCTGCACGACCGTGATGCCGGGCGGCAGCGGGGGCCCGGGGCTGTAGTGGTGGGGGGTGAACGCGTGCGCACCGGCGATGAGGACGGTGTCGTACGGCTCCAGGGCGTCGCGGATCGCGTCGTGGCGCGGGGGCAGCATGCCCGCATACAGGGAGTGGGTGGTCGGGAAGTCCAGGCAGTCGGCCATCGGCTGGTGGTGGACGGGCGCGCCGCAGGCCTCGGCGACGCGTACGAGCGCCGGGAGGGCGTTCTCGCGGCCCACGCCGTCCCCGGCGACGATCGCCGGGCGGGCCGCGCCGCCGAGCAGGACGGCGGCGCGCTCCAGCCCGACGGCCGCTCCCGCGAGCGGAGTCGGGGTGCGGGCCGGGACCTCGATCTCGGTGTCCTCGGCGAGCAGGTCCATGGGTACGGAGAGGAACACCGGCCCCGCGGGCGGCCGTACGGCGAGGGCGAAGGCGCGGCGCACGGCGAGTGGCAGGTCGCGGGCGTGCTGGACGTCGGACGTGGCCTTCACGGCGGCCGCGGCGAGGCCGGTCAGGTCGCCCGACAGCATGGGGTCCTGCTGGAGGTGGCGGCGGTCCTGCTGGCACGCCATCACCACCAACGGGGTACGCGAGCGGCGGGCGTTGAGCAGACCGATGAGGCCGTTGGCGAGCCCGGCCGCTATGTGCAGGCTGACGAAGGCGGGACGGCCGGTGGCGCGGGCGTACCCGTCCGCCATGGAGACGACGGCGCCCTCGTGGATACCGAGGACGTACTCGGGTGCTTCGTCGGCGTCCATGAGGGCGGCGAGAAAGGGCAGTTCGGTGGTGCCGGGGTTGCCGAAGACGCGGTCCACGCCCTCGCCGCGCAGGATGTCCAGCAGGGCGAGGGCGGGGCGGCGACCCATGAGGGCTCCTCGGTGGGAACGGGGACGACAGGACCGGTGCGCGGTCAGCCTCGGGTCCCCGAACCACCGGGAGCAAGGGCAGCGTGTCGCTCAGCGACACGTGCCCGGGCGCCTCATCGTGCGTCGCTGAACCGCTCCCCCTTCGCCGCCTTCTCGACCAGCAGCGCCGGGGGCGCGAACCGCTCCCCGTAGCGCTCGGCGAGTTCACGCGCGCGGGCCACGAACGCGGGCAGGCCCGCCCCTCCGTCGTACCCGTTGATGTACTGGAGGACACCGCCGGTCCAGCCCGGGAAGCCGATCCCGAAGATGGATCCGATGTTGGCGTCCGCGACGGACGTCAGCACGCCCTCCTCCAGGAGCCGGACGGTGTCCAGCGCCTCGGAGAAGAGCATGCGCTCCTGCATGTCCCCGAAGGGGATCTCGCTGCCCGGCTTGGTGAAGTGCTCGCGCAGGCCCGGCCACAGCTTGCCGCGCCTGCCGTCGTCGCCGTACTCGTAGAAGCCGGCGCCGGCGCTGCGGCCGGTGCGGCCGAACTCGTCGACCATGCGGTCGATGACCGCTTCGGCGGGGTGCGTCTCCCAGGTGCCGCCCGCCTCCTCGACCGCCTGCTTCGTCTCCTCGCGGATCTTGCGCGGCAGGGTGAGCGTGAGCTCGTCCATCAGCGAGAGGACCTTGGCCGGGTAGCCCGCCTGGGCGGCCGCCTGCTCGACGGACGCGGGCTCGATGCCCTCACCGACCATCGCGACACCCTCGTTGAGGAAGTGCCCGATGACGCGGGAGGTGAAGAAGCCGCGCGAGTCGTTGACGACGATCGGGGTCTTGTTGATCTGGCGTACGAGGTCGAAGGCGCGGGCCAGTGCCTCGTCGCCGCTCCGCTCGCCCTTGATGATCTCGACGAGCGGCATCCTGTCGACCGGCGAGAAGAAGTGCAGCCCGATGAAGTCGCTCTGCCGTTCCACGCCCTCGGCGAGCACGGTGATCGGCAGGGTCGAGGTGTTGGAGCACAGCAGCGCGTCGGGCTCGACGAGGTGCTGGATCTCCTGGAACACCTTGTGCTTGAGCGAGGTGTCCTCGAAGACGGCCTCGATCACGGCGTCGCAGCCGACCAGTTTCTGAGGGTCCGCGGTGGGCGTGATGCGGGCCAGGAGCGCGTCGGCCTTCTCCTGTGTCGTACGTCCCCGGGAGACGGCCTTCGCGCAGAGCTTCTCGGAGTACGCCTTGCCCTTGGCCGCCGCCTCCGCGGACACGTCCTTGAGCACGACCTCGATTCCCGCGCGGGCGCACGAGTACGCGATGCCCGCGCCCATCATCCCGGCACCGAGGACGGCGACCCTGCGGACCGGGCGCGGCTCGATGCCCTTGGGGCGGTTGGCACCGGAGTTGACGGCCTGGAGGTCGAAGAAGAACGCCTGGATCATGTTCTTGGCGGTCTGCCCGGTGACCAGCTCGGTGAAGTAACGCGCCTCGATGACGAGCGCGGTCTCGAAGTCGACCTGCGAGCCCTCGACGGCGGCCGCGAGGATGTTGCGGGGCGCCGGGTAGGGGGCGCCGTTCAGCTGCTTCTTCAGGTTGGCGGGGAACGCCGGGAGGTTGGCGGCGAACTTCGGGTTCGAGGGCGTACCGCCCGGGATCCGGTAGCCCGGCTTGTCCCACGGCTGGGCCGACTCGGGGTTGGCGTCGATGAAGGCGCGCGCCTTGGCGAGCAACTCCTCCGGGGTGGCGGCCACTTCATGGACCAGGCCGTTCTCCAGCGCCCGCTGCGGGGAGTACTGGGTGCCCTGGAGCAGCACCTTCAGCAGGGCGTCCGCGATGCCCATCAGGCGGACGGTGCGGGTGACGCCGCCGCCGGCCGGGAGGAGGCCGAGGGTGACCTCGGGCAGGCCGATCTTGGAGCCGGGGGCGTCGAGCGCGACGCGGTGGTGGGAGGCGAGGGCGATCTCGTAACCGCCGCCGAGGGCAGCGCCGTTGATGGCGGCGACGACCGGCTTGCCGAGGGTCTCGATGCGGCGCAGGGCGGACTTGATGGCCGTGCCGGTCTCGAACGCCTGCCGGGCGTTCTCCGGGCCGACCCGCATCATGTCCTTGAGGTCGCCGCCCGCGAAGAAGGTCTTCTTGGCGGAGGTGTAGATGATCCCGCGAATGGAGTCCTTCTCGGCCTCGGCGCGTTCGGCGATCGCCGCGATCGAGGCCTTGAACGCCTGGTTCATGGTGTTGGCGGACTGGTTGGGGTCGTCGAGGACGAGGGTGACGACACCGGTCTCGTCCTGTTCCCAGCGGATGGTGGTGGGCTCAGTGCTCATCAGGGGGTGCTCCGTAAGGATCCGTTGGGGAAGGTCAGACGCGCTCGACGATCGTGGCGACACCCATGCCGCCGCCGACGCACAGCGTGGCGAGGCCGTAGCGCTTGTCCTGGCGCTCCAGTTCGTCGACGAGGGTGCCGAGGATCATCGCGCCGGTGGCGCCGAGCGGGTGGCCGAGCGCGATCGCGCCGCCGTTGACGTTGACCTTGTCCAGGGACAGGCCCATGTCCTTGACGAAGCGCAGGACGACCGCCGCAAAGGCTTCGTTGATCTCGACGAGGTCGATGTCGTCGATGGTCAGACCGGCCTTGGCGAGCGCCTTGCGGGTCGCGGGAGCGGGCCCGGTGAGCATGATGGTGGGTTCGGAGCCGGAGACGGCCGCGGAGACGATCCGCGCGCGCGGGGTGAGGCCGTAGCGCTCGCCGACCTCCTTCGTGCCGACGGCGACGAGCGAGGCGCCGTCCACGATGCCCGACGAGTTGCCCGCGTGGTGGACGTGGTCGATCGCCTCCACCCAGTGGTACTTCTGCAGCGCCACCGCGTCGAAGCCGCCCAGGTCGCCGATGTCGGCGAAGGACGGCTTCAGCCTGGCGAGCGAGTCGGCGGTGGTGCCGGGGCGCAGGTGCTCGTCGTGGTCGAGGACGACGAGCCCGCTGCGGTCCTTCACGGGGACCACGGACCTCTCGAAGCGCCCGTCCTTCCAGGCGGCGGCCGCCCGCTCCTGGGACAGCGCGGCGTACTCGTCCACATCTCGGCGCGTGAAGCCCTCGATGGTGGCGATGAGGTCCGCGCCGATGCCCTGCGGTACGAAGTTCGTCTCGAGGTTGGTCATCGGGTCGGCGAACCAGGCACCGCCGTCCGAGCCCATCGGCACCCGCGACATCGACTCGACGCCGCCCGCGAGCACCAGGTCCTCCCAGCCCGAACGGACCTTCATCGCGGCCAGGTTGACGGCTTCCAGACCCGAGGCACAGAAGCGGTTCTCCTGGACTCCGGCGACCGTGTCGGGGAGTCCGGCGGCGATGGCGGCGATCCGGGCGATGTCGGATCCCTGGTCGCCGACCGGGCCTACGACTCCGAGCACGATGTCGTCGATCGCGGCCGGGTCGAGGTCCGGGAAGCGGCGCTGGACCTCGTGGATGAGGCCGACGACCAGGTCGATGGGCTTGGTGCCGTGCAGGGCGCCGTTCGCCTTGCCGCGGCCGCGCGGGGTGCGGATCGCGTCGTACACGTACGCTTCGGTGCTCACTGGTAAGCCTTTCGGGAGGGTTAGCCGAGCAGGGAACGGCCGATGATCTCCTTCATGATCTCGGTGGTCCCGCCGTAGATGGTCTGGATGCGGCCGTCGGTGAAGGCCTTGGCGACGCGGTACTCGGTCATGTAGCCGTATCCGCCGTGCAGTTGGAGACAGCGGTCGGCTACGCGCTTCTGCAGCTCGGTGGCCCACCACTTGGCCATCGAGGCGTGCACGGCGTCGAGTTCGCCGTTCGAGTGGTCGACTATGCAGCGGTCGAGGAAGGCCCGGGTGACGGCGCACTCGGTGGCCATCTCCGCGATCTCGAAACGGATGTGCTGGAGCTTGGACAGCGGCCGTCCGAAGGCCTCGCGCTCCCTGACGTACTCCGTGGTGATCTCGACCAGGTACTCGGCGGCGGCGATCCCGGCGACGGCGATGCCCATGCGCTCCTGCGCGAGGTTGGTCATCAGATGGATGAAGGCGCCGTTCAGCTCGCCGAGCAGGTTCTCCTTCGGCACCCGTACGTCGTTGAAGAACAACTCGGCCGTGTCCTGCGCCTTCTGGCCGATCTTGTCGAGGTTGCGCCCGCGCTCGAAGCCGTCCGTCCCGCGCTCGACGACGAGCAGGGACAGTCCCTTGGCACCGCCTTCGGGCGTGGTCCTCGCCACCACGATCACCAGGTCGGCGAGGATGCCGTTGGAGATGAAGGTCTTGGAGCCGTTGAGCAGCCAGTGGTCGCCCCGGTCCTCGGCGTGTGTCGTGATGCCCTGGAGGTCGGATCCGGCGCCGGGTTCGGTCATGGCGATCGCCGTGATCAGCGAGCCGTCGCAGAACCCCGGCAGCCAGCGACGCCTCTGCTCCTCGGTGGCCAGGTCCGTGAGATAGGGCCCGATGATGTCGTTGTGCAGCCCGAGCGCGATCCCGGCGGCTCCCGCGCGGGTGAACTCCTCGGCCAGCACGGCGCTGTAGCGGAAGTCGGCGTTGCCGCCGCCCCCGTACTCCTCGGGCACCGCGATGCCGAGCAGCCCCTGCCTCCCGGCCGCCCGCCAGGCCTCGCGCGAGACGATGCCGTCCTTCTCCCACTGCTCGTAGTACGGCAGCACCTCCTTGGCGAGGAAGGTGCGCACCGTCTCGCGGAACGCGTCGTGTTCGGCCGTGAAGATCTGGCGCTTCATTCGGGGTTGCCCTTCAGGAGATCCGGTACGCCCCAGTCGCGGGCCACGTCCGCCGTGTCGGCGCCCGGCCGGGCGGGGCCGCCGCGGACGGAGGTGCGGGTGACGGAGAAGCGGGGTGCGGGTGCGGGCTGGGTGATGCCGCTGTGGTCGGTGAAGGTGCCGCGGGCCGCGAGGTGCGGGTGGGCCGGGGCCTCGCGCAGCGACAGGACCGGCGCCACGCACGCGTCGGAGCCCTCGAAGACGGCCGTCCACTCGTCCCTCGTACGGGTCTTGAAGCGGGCCGTGACCGTCTCGCGCAGTTCGCCCCAGCGCGACAGGTCCTTGCGGGCCGGTGCCTGGTCCCCGATCCCGAGCAGGTCCACGAACTCGGCGTAGAACTGCGGCTCCAGCGCGCCCACCGCCATGTACTGCCCGTCGGCCGTCTCGTACGTCCCGTAGTACGGACAGCCGCCGTCGAGCAGGTTGGCGCCCCGCCGGTCCTGCCAGCCTCCGGCGGCGAGCATGCCGTGGATCATCGTGGAGAGGTGCGCGGTGCCGTCGACGATCGCCGCGTCCACCACCTGCCCGGCGCCGGTCGCGCGTGCGTGGTGAAGGGCCGCGAGGACGCCGACGACGAGGTAGAGCGAGCCGCCCGCGTAGTCGCCGAGGAGGTTCGCGGGGGCCACGGGCGGCTCGTCCGGGCTGCCGGTCATCCCGAGCGTGCCGGTGAGGGCGATGTACGTGATGTCGTGCCCGGCTCGCCGGGCGAGGGGGCCTTCCTGGCCCCAGCCGGTCATCCGCCCGTAGACCAGCCGGGGGTTGCGGGCGTGGCAGGTCTCGGGGCCCACTCCGAGGCGCTCGGCGACGCCGGGGCGGTAGCCCTCGACGAGGATGTCGGCGCGCTCGGCCAGGTCGAGGACGCGGGCCGGTCCGTCCTCGGCCTTGAGGTCGATCACGACCGACCGTTTGTTGCGGTTGGTGACGTCGTACTCGGGATCGATCGCGAGCCCGGCTCCACCGGGCCGGTCCACGCGGACCACGTCGGCGCCGAGGTCGGCAAGGAGCATCGCCGCGAACGGGCCGGGGCCGATCCCCGCCAGTTCGACGACGCGCACTCCGGCGAGCGGTCCGTGCCCTGCCGTACCTGTCACTGCCATCAAGCCCCCAGCACTGTGACACTACTGATGTGACATCAGTGATGTTAAGAACGTGTTCGACATCGGGCAAGCCCTTGAAGAGCAAGCGCTTAGTTAAATTCCCGGAGCGATCCCGGATCGGTCCAGGGCGATCGGCGGCCGAGCGGATCTCCTCAGCGGGCGTCCAGCTCCGACCTCGCTGTCCGATGACTCGTACCTCACGCTAGCCTCAGCCACCGACAACGGCGCTTCGCGCACGGCTGGGGCGGTTCACGAGCAGGAGTGTCATGAGCAGGCCGAACGGAACGGATCGCGCGGACCGCGCGTACGACATCGTGCTCTTCGGAGCCACGGGGTTCGTCGGGGTACTCACCGCGGAGTACCTCGCCGCGCACGCGCCCGAAGGGCTGCGCTGGGCGATCGCGGGGCGGAGCCTGGAGAAACTGGAACGGCTGCGGGAGCGGCTGGCCGGCATCCCCCGAGCCCGTGAGGGCGCCCCCGACGCGCCCGCTGTCCTGCGCGCCGACAGTTCCGATCCTGAGTCGCTGCGCGAACTCGCCGGGCACGCGTGCGTGGTGGCCACGACGGTCGGGCCGTACGTCCTGCACGGCGAGGAACTGGTGGCCGCCTGCGCCGACGCCGGTACCGACTACGTCGACCTCACCGGTGAGCCCGAGTTCGTCGACGTGACATACGTCCGGCACGACGCACGCGCGCGGGAGACCGGCGCGCGGCTCGTGCACGCCTGCGGTTTCGACTCCGTTCCGCACGACCTGGGCGCGTACTTCACCGTGCGGCAGCTGCCCGAGGGCGTTCCGCTGCGGGTCGACGGGTTCGTGCGCACCCAGGCGATGTTCTCCGGCGGCACGTTCGCCTCGGCGCTCGGCCAGTTCGCCCGCGGCCCGCAGATGCTGGCCGCGGCACGCGACCGCCGTCGGCACGAGCCGCGGCTGATGGGACGGCGTGCGACGGCACCGCCGAGCGCTCCGCGGTTCGCCAGGGAGATCGGGGCCTGGGCACTGCCGCTCCCCACGATCGACGCCCAGGTGGTGCGGCGGTCGGCGCAGGCACTGGAGCGGTACGGGCCAGACTTCCGCTACCGCCACTACGCGGCCGTCGAACGGCTGCCCGTCGCGATGGGTGGCGTCGCCGCGGCGGGTGCGCTCTTCACGGCCGCCCAACTGCCCTCGGCGCGGCGCTGGTTGTCCGACCGGTTCAAGCCCGGTGAGGGACCGGGCGCGGCGCGGCGTGCGAAGAGCTGGTTCTCGGTGCGGTTCGTCGGCGAGGGCGGCGGGCGCCGGGTCTTCACGGAGGTCGCGGGCGGCGACCCCGGTTACGGCGAGACCGCCAAGATGCTCGCGGAGTCCGCGCTCTCGCTGGCCTTCGACGACCTGCCGAAGACGGCCGGGCAGGTCACGACGGTGGTGGCGATGGGGGACGCGCTGACGGAGCGGCTCCGCGGCGCGGGGATCACCTTCCGGGTGGCGGCGATCCTGTAGGGGCTCAGCCTCTGCGGGCCGCAAGCCCGTAGGGCTCAGACCTGTCGATGCTCGGAGCCGTAGAGGGTCAGAACGACCACTCGGTGACCGTGTAGATCATCCCGCCTATCCAGGCGACACCGGCGATCACGGCGACGAACAGCGCGGCCATCACGGCGCGCTCGACGGTCTGGGTGGGGTGAACTGCGGGCTTGGGTGCG
The DNA here is from genome assembly GCF_044457665.1 of Streptomyces sp. NPDC050535. Lineage (NCBI taxonomy): Bacteria > Bacillati > Actinomycetota > Actinomycetes > Kitasatosporales > Streptomycetaceae > Streptomyces > Streptomyces sp. NPDC050535. The sequence continues at coordinate 1,002,206 of NZ_JBITHE010000001.1, read as the reverse complement.
CGGTGCGTCGTCATACGGCACAGCCTGCCGATCATGAGGGTGCGCCCGCATCCGTACTCGTACTCAGAACACGTACTCAGCTTGACTCTGAAGCTCCTATAGATCGTCAAGTGGCTGGAGATGTCGATGGTGCGCTGGTGAGGTGGCGGTAGACCTCTCGCGCGACGAAGCGCTTGAGGCATCTGAAGATGTCTTTCGTCTTGAGCCCTTCGAGGGTGCGTCGTGCGACGTAGTCGCGGGTGCGTGGGTCGTGACGCATGCGGACCAGGACGATGGTGTGCAGCGCGCGGTTGGCCTGGCGGTCGCCGCCGCGGTTGAGTCGATGGCGATCCGTGCGGCCCGAGGAGGCCGGCACGGGTGCGGCTGCGCACAGGTGGGCGAAGGATGCCTCCGAGGCGAGCCTGTCGGGGTTGGCACCAGCGGTGACCAGCAACTGCCCGGCGGTTTCAGTCCCGACGCCCGGTAGCGCGAGCAGTCCGGGCGCGGTGTGGGTGATCAGGGCGCGCAACTCGGCGTCCGCGTCCGCGATCTCTACGCTCAGGTGTTGGTATCGCTTGGCCAGGCGTTTGAGCGCGAGTTTGACGGCGGCGGCTGGGGTGGTCAGATCGGAGCCGGGTCGGCTGGCGACCAGACGGCGTATCAGCTCGGTGGTGGTCAGCGAGCGCAGTGCTTCGCGCGTCGCAGCGGGCGCGGTGATGATCAGTGATTTGAGCTGGTTGATGGTCTGGGTGCGGGCCTTGATGGCGCTGGCACGTACCACGCGCAGTGCGCGAATTGCCTCGACCGTGCCGTCGCGGCCCTTCGGGGTGCCTTTGGCACGGCCGGAGAGCACCGAGGTAGCGGCGGCGTAGGCGTCGACAGGGTCGGATTTGCCCGCGGCGCGGCGAGCTCGACGATCGGGTCGGTCCACTTCGACCAGGGTCATCTCGTTGGCACGCAGGTACCGGGCCAGTTCGGCGCCGTAGGATCCGGTGCCCTCCATGCCCACCATCAGTACTTGGCCGTGCGAGCGCAGCCACGCCAGTAGGCGCCAATAGCCTTCAGGCGTAGTGGGGAATGCCTCGGTGGCCAGGTGCCGGCCGATAGTGTCGATGACGGCGGCCTGGTGGACGTCGGTGTGGGTGTCGATCCCGCCGATCACTTCGATGGGCTGTGGCATGGCGGCCGGGTGGGTCCTTCCGTGCGCGGTGGTGTGGGCTCGCGCGTACCGGCGAAGCGGAAGGACACGACTGTGATGGGACCGCCTCGGTCAAGCTCCTATGAGGTCACGATCGCCGAGCCGGTACGCGCAATGGCACCGCTCGGCAGGTCGACGATTCAGAGTGAGGACAGCCGGAGCGTCAATCGGGGATCGGGTCAGACCCACGAGCGGTGCCTCCCGCATCCTCACAGTCGGGGATCTTGGAGTTTCGCGGTGCGGCAGCATGGCCAACGGGCATGCTCGGGTAGTTCCGCTGACCGATGCAGTAGTTGTCGAGGTGCCCGTTGTCCCTCCGCCCGCGTTCCGGTGAACAGGTTCCGCCTGTGACCGCACAGGTCGCGCGGGCGAGCAACCCGGTTGGTACGACGGCGATATGGGTGCGCGACCGGCTGGACGGGCTGTGGTGCGACGAGGACTTCGCCGACTGGTACCCGCGAGACGGGCGGCCGGGTCTCTCGCCTGCTCAACTGGCCACCGTCTGTGTGCTGCAGCTCCTGCTCGGCCTCTCGGACCGGCAGCCGCCGAGGCGGTCCGCTGCCGCATCGACTTCAAGTACGCCAAGGCCATGGAGCTGGACGATCCCGGCTTCCACCACAGCGTGCTGGCCGACTTCCGCGACCGTCTCGCCGAGGGGGGCGTGACCGCCTCCTCGACCTCGCACTGGCCCGCCTCAAGGAGGCCGGCCTCGAAGGGCGCGCTGCGCTACCACGGTGTCGGCCCGCGGAGGCTGGCGGAGATTGTGCGCCTACGGACGGTGGCCCGGCTGGGTGTCGATGTGCGGATCGGGATCGGGCCGACGATCACCGTCGCGGCCACCGCGTCCCGGCAGATCGGCTCTCCCGGTGGCATCCTCGGCGTCGACCACGACCAGGTCGATGCCTGGCTGGCACCACTGCCGGTGGAAGCACTCCATGGCATCGGCCCCCGGCAGGCAACGGCTCTGCGGGGTTACGGCGTCGACAGTGTCGGCCTGCTCGCCGCGCTGCCGCCGGCCACGGTGCAGCGCATCCTCGGAGGCCGCGCCGGGCGCCTGGCCGCCGACCGGGCCCGCGGCATCGACCCCCGCCCCGTCACCCCCCGCACCCTCCCCACCTCCACCACGCCTTCCCCCGGCAGACCCTGGACGGGGCCGAGGTCCGCGCCGCCCTACTCGAACTGGTCGTCCAGCTCGGACTCCGGCTGCGCTGGCGCGAGCAGGCTGCCCGCGCCCTGGCGCTGACGCTGCGGTTCGCCGGCGGTCCGTCGTGGGAGAAGTCGCGCCGTCTGCCGGAGGCTTCCGCGCATGAGGATGACCTGCGGACGATGGCGTATCGGCTGATCGATGCCGCGGGCCTTCAGCGCGGCCGGCTCACCGGGCTCACGCTGAGGGGTGAGGACCTGATCGACGCTGATCAGGTCGCGCAGCAGATCAGCCTCGACGGCGCCCGCGAGGACCGGCTGATCGCGGAAGCGGTCAGCGACCGCATCCGCCGCAAGTTTGGGCCTGCCGCGGTTGTCCCGGCCGCCACGCTCCTGCGCGTTTCGTAGGAGGTGCCGTGTCTGAACTGCGTTGAGTTCACTCCCGCGAGTGATTTGGTGGTGGCGGGGCCGCTCAGAGCCTTCAGTACCGGATCTGATGGGCAGCGTCGGGAGGCAGTCTGGGGATTGTCTCGTCTGCCGGCTTTGTCGTTCTGATGAGGAGTGGACCCATGACCGCTGTCAACCAGAAGAACGCCCCCTGGGGCCTTGCCCGTATCTCCCACCGCTCGAAGCTGACGTTCGCCACCTTCAACCGCTACGACTACGAGGAGAAGGCCGGGGAGGGCGTCGATGTGTACGTTCTGGACAGCGGGGTTTCCGAGAGCCACCAGGATTTCGAGGGCCGGGCCAGCTGGGGTACCAACGCGACCGGCGACGACGAGAACATCGACGGCAACGGTCTGGGTACCCACCTCGCCGGGATCGTGGCGGGCCGTAAGCACGGTGTCGCGAAGCGGGCGAGGATCATCGCCGTGAAGGTGGCCTACACCAACGGTGAGGTGGACCCGAAGGCTCTGATCAAGGGACTGGAGTGGACGGTGGATCAGGCGAAGGCGTCCGGGCGGCCGTCTGTCGCCCTGATCGGCGGTGCCTGGATGGGAGGAAAGGACGCGGATGTCGACGAGGCGGTCGACGCCGCCGCGAACGGAGGACTGTTCGTCGTCGTTCCGGCCGGAGACAACAACGATGACGCGCTCATCCGCTCGCCCTCCGGTGCCTCCGGTGCTTTCACCGTCGGAGCCTCCACCCTCACCGACGAACGCTGGTACGGCTCCGGTCACGGGCCCGCCGTCAATGTCTTCGCTCCCGGCGAGAACGTCCTGTCCGCATACATCGGTAACGCCCAAAGTACGGCCACTCTGTCCGGCACGGCACAGGCTGCGGCGCATGTCGCCGGCCTGGCCGCGTACCTGCTGTCGACGTCGGCGGAGGTGACTCCCGCCACCGTCAGGGACGCGATCACCGTCCTGGCCGTCAGGGATGCCCTGGCGGACATCCCTGACGGCACGAGCAACCTGCTGGCGTTCAACAACGTCAGCCCCTCCTGACCCTGCCTCAGCAAGCCTGACCCGGCCGGGCTGACGCCGCCCTTCGCGGCAGCGTCTACGGCCCCGGCCCCGGCCCCGGCCCCGGCCGCCTGGGTGTCTTCACCCGGCCGAGGTTCATCTGACGAAGCCGGCAGCCGCCTGCGCTCACCTCACGTCCCTGGCGGGGGCGGGCTGCCGGTGTGCTGGCCGGGGGAGTTGCTACGGCGCTGTTTCGTAGTCGACCGTCTCCTGTCCGCAGCCTGCGGCGAGTTCGGCGAGGGCTGCCCGTTCGCGGTCGTCGACGGCCAGTTGCCAGCGCAGCTTGGTGGCGACCCAGTGCGCGGCGTAGGTGCCAGCGGATCACCCGGCAGGAGTTCGTGAACGGCGCGGTCAAGCGGCTGCGCGACAACCCCGACCGCGGGCGTCGGCGAGTGGCGGCTGCCAGTCGGCGGGGTCCTGGTCGGACTTGGAGCGGTTGCTGCGGGCGGTGACGGCGACCAGACTCGGCTCGGCGCCCAGGTCGTTGGCGTAGGCCTCGCGCCGCTGCGCCGTCCAGGCGTTGGCGCCGGAGTCCCAGGATTCGGCGAGCGGGACCATGTGGTCGATGTCCAGGCCGCCCGGGGCGGTGAGGGTCACGCCGTCGTAGAAGGAGTACCACTCGCCCGCCACGATCTTGCAGCCCGCCTCGATGGCCGGCTCCACCCGGGACTCGGCGATCAGGACCTCGGCGCGGGTGGGCAGCCGTCCCGGTCGGCGTCGACCCAGTGCCTGAAACTGGTGCGCTGGTAGCCCTCCCGCGACTCGGCTGCCGAGGGCAGCAGTTGCACGGCCTGGGCCAGCGACAGGGGTTCCGCTCGCGCCTCGCGGGCGACGGCGGGTTCGGTGGTAGCGGGAAGGCGAGGAGGAGGGCGGCAGCAACCGCGATCTTCGAGAGCATGAGGCTCTAACTAGCGGCGTGCGGCCACGACCCGCCCGGACTTCCCCCCTCTGCCATCCGGGAGGGGGCAATGGTCGTACCGCACGCGGCGGGCGCAGCAGGCGCAGGACCACCCACCGCGCCGGCTGCTTCCGTGCGTCGTCACCCCTATGCCGGTGCGCAGAGCACCGCGCCCCGGCGCCGGGGCACCCGCATTTCGTGTGTGACGAAACAGAAGTCTGCGGACGTCGGTCCCGACGGCACAGAGCAGGGCGGCGGGGACGACGGTTGAGCGCACCTGCGCATGGTGCGGGGCGCCGGTCGCGTACACCCGCAGGGGCCGACCGCCGCGCTACTGCCGGCCCTCACACCGCCGCCGAGCCTCGGAACTGCGCACCGCGCAGTCGCGTGCGGGGCGTCCGGTGAGTTAGGGCGGGCGGACTGCGGAGCCGGTGCGGGAGGTGGTGGAGCGGACCGTGGTCCGCCACGCCGCGGCCGTGAGTGCGGCGCCCCGTCTTGCGCAGCGGCTGAGCGCCAGCCGTACACCCTGCCCGAGTACGCGGTCGAGTGGATCGAAGCTCTCGCGGCTCTGCGCAGGGAAATGGCCAACCCGAGGATCGCTCCCTTCCGCGAGCACATCGCCCAGGCCTGCGAGCGGACCGCCCGCGCACTGCGCGACGGCGAGCCGCCGGCGCGCGCGGCGGACCCGGCCTGAACGCCAGTGAACGAGAGGGGAGCGTGAAGGCGGGGTCCAGCAGGACCGCGCCCGTCAGAAGCTGTGCCACATCCTCTTTGTGCAGGTCAGAGCGATCAGCCTGGGAGTGCGCCAGCGGTACCGTTCGAGCGTCGTGACGACGTCTTGGTGAACGGGATACCCGGCCTGGAACGACGGCCATGCCAAGGGGCTCAGCCCATTCGTGAACTTCCTGCCCCGGGTGCCGCCGGCTTCCATTACGTCTCACCATTCGACGAGGTCGCGGATGGTCGCGGTGCCGGACCGGACGATCCAGGTACCGCTGCCGGGCGGGGTTTCGTCCGACTCATTCGCCTCGATGCCTGGTGGAACGGCCACCCGCTCGACCGCACCCGCGTCAGCCACCTTGCCCGACTCGATCTCTTCCTCGCCGCGTGACCGAACAAGCCAGCAGGATCGTCACCAGCCACAAACGGCAGTGATGTTGTCGAGTGCATCACCCGTGTGAGTGAGTCTCCAGTGCGATGTTGATCGGGTTCGCCAGGTTCACCACGTGATGTACCGAAGTCGGCCATTCCGTCCGGATTTCATCAAACTATGACTGGTTTTTTGCGTACATGGGGTCGCTGTTTGCTGGGAACCTTGGCCGGGCGGTCCTCCAGGTGCCGTGGATGTCTCTCACGGTGCTCGCGCTGAGCGGGCGGGAACCGTGGCCGGCGGCACATGCGCGGAGGGAAGCCCGACTGCCACACCCTGCGGGGCAGGTTGAGACCACCTTGACGCTGCCTTCCCATCGTGGCCGCTCAGAACGGCCACCAACCGAAGGACAGAGTATGAAACGGATACTTCCCAAGGCCGGTGTTGTCCTTGGTGCTGTGGCGCTGGCCGCCACCGCGCTGGTGACCGCCAGCCCCGCCAACGCGGCCTGGTCCGACTGTCCGTCCGGGGCGCTGTGCGCGTACCTGGGCACCGGCGGCGCGGGTGATCCTGGGACGGTCTACGGCAACAACGCCAATCTGCTGCAGTACAACAAGTTCAACAACGCTGAGTCCCTGTACAACAACGGCAACAACTGCGACGTGCGCGTCTACTCCGGTCTGAACTACACGGGTTCGGTCGCCACGGCCCAGCGGGGCTGGACGTACTCCCCCCTGTACAGCCCCTGGAAGGACAACGTCGCCTCCAACATCTGGTGCTGAGCCGATACCGCGGGCGGCTCCCTTACCTGGCGCTGATCACCGCGCTGGCCACGGCCGGTTGCTCCTCCTCCGGGGAGCCCGGCCGCGAGCCCGCAGCCCTCGATGTCCGCCCGCTTTCGGGAGCCACCGCGTTCAGCCATGTCGACTCCGTACGCCTGCACGACCGCGAGGAGCGTGCCGTCACCGCCTGCATGACCGCCCGTGGTCAGGAATACACGGCACAGCCCGCGATCGCCTCCGCGCGCGGCGCAGAGACGAACCCGTACGGACTGCTCACCCCGCAGCGAGCGGCGGCGGACGGTTACGGCATCGTCGGCGAATACCTCCTCCTGCGGTCCACGCCGCCACCTGCCGACAAGCCGCGTACGAAGGCCTGGCAGCAAGCCCTGACCGGAACCGCGGAGCACCGGGTGACGCTGCAGCTTCCGGGCGGGACCAACGTTCAGTACTCCACAGACGGCTGCATCGCCCGAGCGAACGCGGAAGTGTACGGGCCGAAGTGGAACACGCTGGAGCCGCTCACCATGAAACTGGCGAATATGGTGCTCGCCACGGTGGAGGAGGAGCCGGCCTACCGTAAGGCGCTCCGGCGCTGGTCCGCCTGCATGACGAAATCCGGTCACCCGGCAGCGGACCTTCAGGCCGCCCGCGCGCCGCTCAACGCCCGCCTGCCCGCGGCGGCAAAAGACGAAGAGGAATTGCGGGCGCTGGGCCGTGACGAGATCGAGGCCGCGAACGCCGACGCCCGGTGCCAGATGGACACCGCGCTGGCCAAGGCCGTCGCGGACGTCCAGCGGGAGGTCGAGCGAAAGCTGCTCACCGCGGTGAACCGGGAGACCATCGCGCGCTATCGGCAGGCCAAGGAACGGGCGCTCAACGACACGGCCGAGTGAGGGAACTCGCTCGGCCCACATCTGGCCCGCGCCAGCTGGCCAGGTGACCAGCCCGGCCTCCCTCGGGTTCCGAACGCCTCGGCGAGCTCGGCGTCCGCGAACAACGCGCCCAGTTCGTCACGGACCCGCATCGCCAACGGGTACGGGTCACGTGCCGCCACCGCCCGCGCCACCTGCGCGGTCAGCTCAGGCACCTTCAGCCACGGCCTCGGCTGCATCGACATTCCACACCCCACGGATTCCACTCGCCCAGGACAGGCAGGGGAAGGCGACTGCGGACGGACCGCCCCCATGCGGCGAGATCGTCGGACACGTTGCGTGCGGCCCCGTCCGGGGCGCGAGAGGGCGTGATCACGTGACCTCCTTCGACGTCTGCGGGCGAGGCGCTCCGCCGCACCGTGGATCCGCCCCGCCGCGGGGCTCTTCACCCCTGGCGGGGTGTGGGGATCGCCCTGCGTCCGGCCTGCGAGCAGGTCCCGGTGCCGTGCTCTGTGGGTGACCGTGCGGCGGCCCACAGGCGCCGCGGCCGGCCCGACGTGCGCGGCGAGCCCGGATGAGCAAGATGGGAGGTATTCCGACTGGCCTCCCCTGTGGCTGTGCGGGGCAGACCGGCAGCCAAGCCGTACACGGATCGGAGACACGATGAGAGACCTCAAGTTCGAGCAGAAGCGCTCCCTGTCCCGCCAGGAGGCCGCTGACCAGCTCACGGCACTCGCCACCGCTCTGCGGGATGGAGAAGAGGCCGAACTGGAGCTCGGCTCCGGACGGCTGAACCTTCGGATACCCGACGACCTTCGCAGCGAGATAGAGGTCGAGGTCGGCGATGGAGAGATCGAACTGGAAATCGAGCTCAAATGGACGACGTCACCCCGAGCACGATCGTCGCGAGCGGGCACCGCGACGCAGGACACCACACCTCGAAAAGCCAAGCCCGCTACCCCAGCGCGCAGCCGCACGTCCCCCGGTAAGAAACGGACAGCGACGAAGAAGACCTGAGACAGACCCAGCAGGAAGCAGGCGAGCCGGCTCGCGTTCAAGGCTCCAGCCATGCCACTGACCCTCGACGCGGCCGTGATCACCGCCAGCTCACGCCCTGCCCGCCCCGGCCGAGGCGCCGGTGTATGCGGCGGACCCGGCCGGGACGGCAGCACGGCCCGAGACGTCCTGACCAAGGCGGGCCGGATCCCGTGACCTGCCGCGGTCAGGTCTGTGGCTGGAGCTGGAGATCTGACGCATGTGCAGTGGGCCCGCCTGGAACCGCTGTTACCCCAGGGCAAGAAGCCGGGGCGTCCACCGGTGTGGACGCGGCGGCAGTTGATCGACGGCATACGGTTCCGTACCCACACGGGCGTCCCGTGGCGGGACGTGCCCGAACGCTATGGGCCGTGGGGCCGGGTCTATGACCTGTTCCGGCGCTGCCAGCGGGACGGCACCTGGCAGCGGATCTTCGCAGCACTGCAGGCGCAGGCCGACGCCAAGAACCTCATCACCTGGGACCTCAAATCGACTGCACAGTCGGCCGGGCCCACCAGCACGCCGCCGGGGCGCGGAAAAGGGGGATCTGCAGAAGGAGCCGTTTGGCGGGATCGGCGTCGAACCGGACGACCACGGCCTCGGCCGCTCGCGCGGCGGTCTGACGACCAAGCTGCACCTGGCCGTCGAGCAGGGCCAGAAGCCGATGTCCATCGTGATCACGGCCGGGCAGCGGGGCGATTCTCAGCAGTTCGAGCCGGTCCTGAAGAAGATCCGCGTCGCCCGCCCGGATGCAGGACGGCTGCGGACCCGACCCACCCGAGTCCACGCCGACCCGGCTTATGCCTCCCGCAAAAACCGCGCCTACCTGTGACGACGCGGAATCCGCTGCACTGTCCCGGACAAAGCCGACCAGGCATCCCATCGCAAGAAGCGCGGCTTCCCGCGGCGGCAGACCATCCGCCGCAACTCGGCGCCGTCCCGGCGACGCCGAACGGCCTGTTCCTGGTCCTGGGAAATTCTGATCAGCGGCAGAGTCGCCAACGCCAACCCGGGCTGGCTACAGCGCAGTAATCGGGCCCGGGGGCAGCGAGTTGGGCTGTTGCCGAGATTGGTCGGCGCTCGCCTGTCCATGCCGGTCCGGCCGGGTCAGTGCCCTCCCCGCGCACCAGGCGGAGCTGGATCTGGTCCAAGCGCATCGGGCGGGGGGGCGGCGCAACCCCCGTTGTCGCCGTCACCGGCAGGGCCCCGACTGCCCGTCGCGGCTCCGCATGCGCCAGGGCCCCGACCTTCGCGAAGTCGGCCTACTGATCTCGGCGCCGAAGGAGCCCGGCGTAGCCGAACGCGGGCACACGCAAAGACAAGCACTATCGCGTTCTGAACGGAACGCGATAGTGTCGCGTTCGGTTGGATGTTGGCCTTCAGCGCCCCACCGCACCGACGAGTTTCCGAGGAGTCCTATGGCTGCCCTGCTCTCCCCCCTCCTGGACCTGCTGACGCTTCAGGGCACGGTCACCGAGACCGAACCTGTCGCCGCCCGACTCCGTCGCCTGCGCATCGAGGGCGAGGCCCTGTCCGGACTGACCGTCCGCCCCGGACAGCAGGTGAAGGTCCTGGTCGGCGACGGGCTGACTCTGCGCACGTACTCGATCTGGCGCTACGACCCGGAGGGCGCCGTCGAATTGTGCGTACTGGATCACCCTGGGGGTGGTCCCGGAGCACGGTGGGGGAGCAGCGCCACAGTCGGCGACCGGGTCCGAATGCGCAAGCCGGAAGGGACGTTCACGCTGCGGCCCGACGCCGCGCACCACGTGTTCGTCGGGGAGGAGACGGCCTCGGTCACCTTCGGCGCGATGCTGGGCGCACTGCCTGACGGGGCGCGAATCTCCGGCTGCATCGAAACGGAGACGGCTGCCGACCGGCTCCCCCTGCCGTACTCGGACCGCCTCAATTGGATCATCAGGAGTGGCACTTCGCTCCCGGATGCGGTGCGGCGCCTCGCCCCTGAGTCAGGCGGGATCGCGTACGTCGCCGGGGAGGCGCGGACCGTGCAGCACGTGCGGCAGGTGCTCGTGCGAGAGGCCGGCTGGGACCGACGGGCGGTACTCACCAAGCCGTTCTGGGCACCGGGCAAGCGCGGGCTGGAGTAGGGCAGAATCGCGCCTGCACTTCCAGGAATGTCGCCGCCGCACCCACTGGTACGAGGCGGATTCTTCAGCTTCCGAGGGTCCGGCAGTTGGCGTGCGGTGGCTCTGGAATCCGCGCGGTACGGAATCCGTTCTTGAAGCCCTGCCGAGTCTTGGCGAAAAGCGACTTCGTCGATCGTCCGAACCAGCAACCGTTCCGTGCCTGGTGGTGAGTCATGTGGACACGCCCATTGCCGTAGCCGCCTGTTGACGGCAGGAACTGTGTGTCGACGTCAATTCAGAAACACCGATGACAGCCGCCGGTGCGTGGCCGGGAGCGGCCTGGCGGGCTCACCTTCAGGATTCCTCAGATCCGAGGTCATGGAGGAAGCTTCGTGCCAGCTCGTGCGTGTCGAGCTGCGCCGGGTCGCGCCCGCTCATGATCCAGAAGAAGGCCGGTCCGATCAGCCGGCCGATTGCTTGATCGCCGGCCGGCCGGGCCGGGGCGATGCGATTCAGGACGGCACTCGCGCTGGCGCTGAGAACGTCCTTGGTCGCGATCAACTGTTTCACCGCCGGATCGTGCTGCGCGGCGGCGAGCAGGGCGCGGTAGCCGGCTCCGGCCGGTGAGTGGGCGAGGAAGCGCACCAGCGCGTCGAGGTAGGACGTGATCTCGGCGAGCGGGGTACGCGACGGCGCGACGGCGAGTTCCTCCTCGGCGTCGTCCACGCATGCCTCGAAGAGGATTTCCGCCTTCGTCGACCACCAGCGGTAGACCGTCTGCCGCCCGACGCCCGCCCGCATGGCGATGCCCTTCATGGTCAGGGCCGCGTAGCCGACCTCGAGCAGCAGGTCGTCGACGGCGTACAGGACGGCCTCGCGGGCCTGCTCGCTGCGGGGCCGGCCGCCGCGGCCCTTCGCCTCGATCATCCCGCCATGTTAGCGAGACAGCGTGACTGGTTATTGCCCCGCCGAATAACTAGACACCGTGCACCGAAACATTCTACGGTTTCGACACACGGTGAACCGAAACTGGTGGGGCCACGGGCACCCGCACGCGCGAGCTTCCCGACTGGAATCGGACCGGCCCGGCCTGCTCGAGGACATCCTGAGCGGGGCCTACGGCACCGCATCGTGACCACCATCCAGCAGCATGCGAGGAGATCTTCCATGTCCGACTTCGAGCCCGCCGTAACAGCGTTCATCCTCCTCAAGACCAATCGCGCCTGGTTGGAGCTGTCCGTGCCGGAGCGCGTCGCCGCCTTCCAGGAAAGCGTTCTGCCCGCCATCAAGGACAAGGCCGAGGACGTACGTTGGCGCTACTATGACACCGAGTTCTACACGGCCCGCGTTACGGACATCTGGGTCTGGGAGGCACGCGATCACGAGGCTTTCCAGTTGGTCATCGAGGCGTTGCGCGAGACGCCGTTCTGGGACCACTACTTCGAGATCGTCGAAATCCTCGTGGGCGTCGAGAACGGGTACGCCAAGCACTACGACACCGACATTCTGGCGACCAACAACGCCTGAGCATCGCCTGGTGGTCGCCTACCGGCGCGGCGTGGTAGGCGAACCGCGATTCGGCACCGGTCGTTAGCTTCAGTGGCGGCATAGGGCGCCCTCGCAAGTGCTGACGAGCCCGCTCTGGCTGTTCCCGGCCTCGGCTGGCTAAGCTCAGTCCACGTGCGCCGTCAACGGCGGGGACCCTTCAGGGGGTTGCCTCGCGCAGCGCTTTTCGGCAGAGGGAGTCGGCGCGCCGGGTGGACTCCGGCAGGCGGAACTTCGGGGTGAGGGCGAGCGTGTGCGCGCACGCGTTGTCGAGGCTCACGCGGTGTCCGACCGAGACGAACACCGGCTTCACGCCGTGCTGGGTGCGCAGGGCGCGGCCCACCTCGTCCTGGTCCGCGAGGAGCGGGGCCGCGCTGCCGCGCCGGGCGCCCGGCTCCTCGTACGAGAAGGTGAACGGGTTCTTGGCGACCCCGATCGTGGGCAGCCCGGTGAGTACGCCGAGGTGGCTGGCGAGGCCGAAGCGGCGCGGGTGGGCCACGCCGTAGCCGTCGCAGACGACCAGGCCCGGCGCGCAGGGCAGGGCGTCGAGCGCGGCCATGACCGTCGGGATCTCGCGGAAGGCGAGCAGTCCGGGGACGTACGGGAAGGAGACCGGGCCGACGGCGGTGGCCTCCGCGACGACGTCGAGCGTCGCCGCGTCGAGCACCACGGCCGCGGCCGCGACGACGTCCCGCTCGTCGTCGTAGGCCACGTCGACCCCGGTCACCCGGCCGGTGCCGGGCAGCGGTCCCGGTTCGCCCAGGACCACCCGGCCCCGCAACTCGTCCTGCACGGCGCGTGCCTGCTCTTCGGTGGCGGGCCAGCCCGCGGGGATCCGTACGGTCGTCATGGTGGGCACGAGCGTACGACCAGGGAGCGGGCCGACCGGACAGGGGGACGCGTGCTCCGCCCTGCCGCCCCGTGGTCAGTCCTTGTCGCCGAGAGCGTTCCGCAGCTGCTGCTTGTTCATGTCCGAGCGGCCGTGGATGCCGCGCCGCCTGGCCTCCGCGTACAACTGGTCGTACGTGGGCCCCTGGGCGCCCTTGTGCGAGCGCTGACCGCCGCGCCTGGCCGACGACATGTCCTCGGTGGACGTCCGGCTCGCGGTCTTCGACTCGCCCGAGCGGGCGCGTTCCTTGTTGACCGTGCGGGCGGCGATCTCCTCGGCGCGCTTCTCGCTCTCGCCGCGGTCGCGGACGCTCTCCTTGATGTGTTCGTACTGGCGTTCCCGCTTGGGGCTCGAACCGCGTGGCATCGCTGATCACTCGCTTTCGGGCGTCGGGTCAGTCACTCGCACTGCCGTACCCGGCACGAGTACCCCGCTTCCGGGCGGACACAGCACCCGTCACCGCTCGAGGCGGGCCACCCGGCCCTGCTCGCCGGATGCCCAGCAGCCGAGGTCGGGGGCGCAGTCCACGGTGTCGTACGAGCCGGTGTCCAGCGTGCGCCAGGTGCGGCCGCCGTCGCTCGTCAGGTCGGTGCCGGTGGGCCCGACCGCGAGCGCGGAGGTACGGCTGTACGGCAACCAGGTGACACCGGAGCGGTAGGCCGGCGGCGGCTGCGCGGCGGGCGTCCAGGTGCGGCCGCCGTCGGAGGTGCGCGCCGCCCCCCGCGGGGAGGCCTGCTCGGGGCGGTAGTCGCCGCCGACCGCCAGGCCGTGGGTGCGGTCGCGGAAGGCGAGGGCGAAGACGCCGCGCGCCGGGTCGCCGGCCGGAATGGGCGTGTCGGTGGCGGTCCAGGTCAGGCCCCGGTCGGCGGAGTGCAGCACGCGCGCGCGTGCCGCCCCGCCGGTGGCCAGCCACACGTCACGCGGCCCGGAGCTCACGAGACACTGTCCGCCGGCCGCGAAGCCCGCCTCGCCGGCCTGGGCCTCGGGCATACCGGCGTCCGGCAGCACCTTCCAGGAGCGCCCGCCGTCGCTGGTGGACAGGATGCGGAACCTGCCGTCCACCGGGTCGCTCATCGCCAGGCCGTGCCGGCTGTCGAAGAAGGTGAGGCAGTCGTAGAAGGCCCTGGCGTCGGTGTTGCGGAACGACTCGGTCCAGGTCGCCCCGCCGTCGTCGGTCCTGAACACCCGGGAGGCCTCCCCCTCGCCGATGGCCAGGACCACGGCGCGCCGCGCGTCGAAGGCCTCGATGTCGCGGAACTGGAGGTCCTGGGCGCCGGGCGGCGAGACGTTTCGCCAGGTCGCGCCGCCGTCGCCGGTACGCAGCACGGTGCCGGCCGAACCGGCCAGCCAGGCGGTGTTCCTGCTGACGGCCGACAGCCCGCGGAAGCGTACGTCGGTGCCGCTGTCCTTCAGTTCCCAGTGGGGCGCCCTGCCCGTCCCCTGGGCCGCCCCCTGAGCCTGTGCGGGCGCTGTCAGCGCGGCGGCCAGCGCTCCCGCGCACAGTCCCACGGCGACCATCCGACTCGTACGTACCGTCCGTCGCGTCTTTCCCAAGCGCCTCATGGCGGGCGAAGCTAGCCCACTCCCCCAATGGCGTCCAGATGGCCTGCTCCGGGAACCCCGGGACCCCGACCGAGTGTCCTCACGGTTGTCCGGGGACCGCGGATCCCATGTCCCGGGTCGGCAGGACAGGAGATCGATCACCAGAACGTCTGAAAGCGGTGACACAGGTCACTTGGGTTTCGTGTACACCCGTTGGCTCGTTCCGTCGTCTCTTCTACTGACCGGCCTCATCCGCCCGGAGTTCGTTCAGCCTTCACAAGGGAGCAAGGCGTTGTCCATCGTCATCGAGCAGCCCGTAGAGGCCCGCCTCGTCGCCGCCGCGCCGCGGATGCCGAGCATTCCCGCAACTCTGCACTACGACCGAGGCGATCCCTTCGCCGTCCGCATGACGTTCCCCGCCCCGGCGACGCTGGAAGGCGTGGAGGTGTGCTGGACGTTCGCCCGCGAGCTGCTCGTGGCCGGTCTGGAGGACTCGGTGGGCTACGGGGACGTACGGGTGCGTCCGTACGGCTACGACCGCACCGTTCTCGAGTTCCACGCACCCGAGGGCACCGCGGTGGTACACGTGCGCTCGGGTGAGGTGCGGAGGTTCCTGGGCCGCACGACGGACCTCGTGCCCACCGGGCTCGAGCACCTCCAGATCGACCTGGACCACGACCTCGCGGAGCTCATGCGCGGCCCCTGCTGAACCGGCTTCCGACCGCCCTCATCGACCGCCGCTCATCAGGGTGTTGAGTTCGGCGTAGTCGAGTCCTCCGGCCGGCGAGTCGTAGGTTCCCGTGCCCAGCAGCTCCCGCGCGGCGCGACGGACCATGGCGTGCGCGGCCTGCGCGATGCCCGAGCCCGCGCTGATCCGGGCCACTCCGAGCGCGGCCAGTTCGGCGACGGACGGCGCCCCGGGTCCCACCATCACGTTCAGCGGGCCCTCGATGCCCTCGGCGAGAGCCCTGACGGTCACCGGATCGACGACCCCGGGTACGAAGACGCCGTCGGCTCCGGCCGCCAGGAAGGCGCCGGCCCGCTCCAAGGTCTCCTCGGTCTTCCCCGCGCCCCGCAGATAGGTGTCGACGCGGGCGTTCACGAACAACGGCACCCCGGCCTCGTCGGCCGCCGCGCGAGCCGCGGCGATGCGCTCGGCCTGCTCGGCGATCGGACGCAACGGCTCGCCGCCCCCGTCGCCGTACCGCGCGTCCTCGATGTTCACACCCACCGCGCCCGCCGCCAGCACCGCCCGGATCGTGTCCGCGACGCCCTCGGCGTCCTCCCCGTAACCGCTCTCGACATCAGCGCTGACCGGGACCCGGACCGCCGCGGCGATCCGCTCCACCGCGCCGACGGCCTGCCCCCGGTCCAGCCGGTCCCCGTCCGCCGTCCCCAGCTCCCAGGCCACTCCCGCGCTGGTCGTCGCCACCGCGGCCGCCCCCGCCTCCTCGACGATCCGGGCACTCGCCGTGTCCCAGACGTTCGGAAGAACGAGCGGACTGCCCGGTACATGCAGGGCCCTGAAAGCCTGGGCGGTTTCGCGGAGGGTGTGGAGCTGCGGGTTCGTCATGGGCCGAGCCAACCACCGGGTGAGGGCAGGGGCTGGCGGAAATCCGACATGTACGTGCTGTCGGCCGAGGGGCCGGGCCTCCCGCGGCCGGTCCGTCAGCCGCTCGGCGCCGCCCCCGTCGCCGCCCCCGTGGTCACCACCACGATCATCGCCGTGCGTACCTCCTGGATGACCTTCTTCAGGGCCGGGGCCGCCGCACCGCTGCGTTCGGTCAGCCGTTCGATGCGGTCCTTGTGGAGTTTGCGGTCCTTGCCGGACATGAGGGTGCGGAGCTCGGCCGCGGCCGCGAGGGCGACGACGGCGGCGGCACGCTCGGAGACGTCGGCGACGGGCTCGGGGCCCGCCAGCACCCGGCGCGCGTCCTCGCGCAGTGCGTCCACGGCGGACACCCGGTCCAGCTCGTACTCCACGGACGGGAACAGCCCCAGCACCCGCTTCTTCTCCGCCCGCAGATATCCCTCGGCCGCGAGCTGCGCGCGTACGGCGTCCAGGGTGACGCGGGCCCGCAGGGTCACCCAGGCCTTCCACTTCCGCGGCCGGGACTCCTCGATGAGTTCCAGAAGGCCGTCGAGGACGAGGTCGCCGGTGTGTGCGTCCGGGTCGACAGGGGTGGCGATGCCCTCGACGTCGGAGAGCAGTCCGCGCTGCGCGAGCTCCGTGAGGGCTCCGGCGCGCACCAGGTGGTGGAGATGGGTCGCGCCGGTGACCTTGAGCTTCGCCGTGTCCCAGGAGAGCAGATAGAGCCTGGCGGGCAACGAGAGCGAGCCGTCGGGCACGGGGTCTCCTTCGTGTCGTCTGAGGGCCACGCTAATTCCTTTGACAGAGGTCAGGACCGCTCCTACCGTGTGAGGTGGTCCTGTTGCCGCCGATTGGAGAAGGACGTTGCTCGTCTGAGGTCTGAGTCACCGCGTCACACACAGCCAGTTCTTCCTGGCTCCCGTGTGCGCAGCGTGCGACCTCGGCGTACGAGCCGTCCTCCGGTACAGGGCCTTTTCGCCGCCCTCGGAACCGGACCCGTCCTCGGACCTGCATCCGTCCTCGGAACCGCGTCCGTCCTCGGGCCTTGATCCGCCTCGTACCTTCGTCGTCGTCACCTCGCGGTGCCTCCCACACGTGCCCCTGACCGCACCCGGCAAACCGCGAGGCCTCCTTGTCAACCACCCCCACCGCTGTCACCTGCACCGCCGTCTCCTTCGCCTGGCCGGACGGCACCGCCGTCTTCGACGACCTCCAGGTCGCCTTCGGACCCGGCAGGACCGGGCTCGTCGGCGTCAACGGATCCGGAAAATCAACCCTGCTGAAACTGATCGCCCACGAACTCACCCCGGCCGACGGCACCGTCCGCGTGGCCGGCGAGGTCGGCTACCTGCCGCAGAGCGTCACGCTCGACACCGGTCTGCGGGTCGACGAAGCGCTCGGCATCGCCGCCACGCGCGTCGCGTTGCACGCCATCGAGGCGGGCGACGCGGCCGCGGAACACTTCGACGTCGTGGGCGACGACTGGGACGTCGAGGAGCGGGCGCTCGCGACACTCGGCGAACTCGGGCTCGGCCGCATCGGCCTGGACCGCACCATCGGCGAGGTCTCGGGCGGCGAGTCGGTGCTGCTGCGCCTGGCCGCTCTCCTGCTGCGCCGTCCCGACGTACTCCTGCTGGACGAACCGACCAACAACCTCGACCTGTACGCGCGCCGACGGCTGTACGCGGCCGTCGAGGCCTGGTCCGGCGTCATGGTCGTGGTCAGCCACGACCGCGACCTCCTCGACCTGGTCGACCAGATCGCCGATCTGCGCTCTGGGGAGGTCACCTGGTACGGGGGCAACTTCTCCGCGTACGAGGAGGTGCTCGCCGGCGAACAGGACGCGGCCGAACGCATGGTGCGCGTCGCCGAGGCCGACCTGAAGAAGCAGAAGCGCGAACTGGTCGACGCGCAGGTCAAGTTGGCCCGCCGCAAGAAGTACGGCCAGAAGATGTTCGAGCAGAAGCGCGAGCCGAAGATCGTCATGGGCGCCCGCAGACGCGCCGCCCAGGAGTCCGCGGGCAAGCACCGGATCATGCACGAGGAGCGGCTCGCCGACGCCAGGGACCGGCTCGACGAGGCGGTGGACGCCGTACGGGACGACGACGAGATCCGCGTCGACCTGCCGTACACGGCGGTGCCGCCGGGCCGTGACGTACTCACCCTCCAGGGCCTGGAGTTGCGGTACGGCGCGCGCGTGGAGGGCGTTTTCGACCTGCGTGGGCCCGAGCGGATCGCGTTGATCGGGCGCAACGGCGCGGGCAAGACGACGCTGCTGCGCACGATCGCCGGGGAGCTGGAGGCCGTGTCCGGCGAGGCGCGGGCCCATGTACCGCTGCGCTTCCTCCCGCAGCGGCTGGACGTTCTCGACGACGGGCTGAGCGTCGCGGGCAACGTGGCCCGCTTCGCTCCCGGCGCCACCAACAACCGGGTCCGGGCGCGGCTGGCCCGCTTCCTGTTCAAGGGGGCGAAGGCCGACCAGCTCGCGGCGACGCTCTCCGGCGGTGAACGTTTCCGCGCGGCGCTCGCCGCGCTGATGCTGGCCGAGCCCGCGCCGCAGCTCCTGATGCTCGACGAGCCGACGAACAACCTCGACATGGCGAGCGTCCGGCAGCTCACCTCCGCCCTGGAGTCGTACGAGGGAGCGCTGATCATCGCCAGCCACGACCTGCCGTTCCTGGAATCCGTGGGAATCACGCGCTGGCTGCTCATGGAAGGAGGAGAACTGAAAGAAATCGGGCGGGAAGCTGTCGGGTATCCCTCATAGCGCCCGGTGCGGGGAACCGCATAGCTTCGGTCACAGGGGCCGCCCCGCGCGGCACCCGGGATCGTCTCGCGCGGGCCTTGGGGGCTGTTGCCGGCGCGGACCGGCGCTGCATGATGTGCGCCGACGCCCCCTGCCGATTCGGAGACCCGCACGTGCCCAGCCAGAAGGCCCTCATACGCCGGCCCAGCCCCCGCCTAGCCGAGGGGCTGGTGACGCACCTCGACCGCGAGAAGGTGGATGCCGACCTCGCGGTCGAGCAGTGGGAGGCGTACGCGGAGGCCCTGCGTACGCACGGCTGGGAGACCGTCGAGGTGGATCCGGCGGACGACTGCCCGGACTCCGTGTTCGTCGAGGACGCGGTGGTCGTCTTCCGCAATGTCGCGCTGATCGCCCGCCCCGGCGCCGAGTCCCGGCGCGGTGAGACCGCCGGGGTCGAGGAGGCCGTGGCCCGTCTGGGCTGCTCGGTGAACTGGATCTGGGAGCCGGGCACCCTGGACGGCGGCGACATCCTGAAGGTCGGCGACACCGTGTACGCGGGCCGGGGCGGACGCACCAACGCCGCCGGGATCCAGCAGTTGCGGGCGGTGCTCGAACCGCTCGGGGCCCGGGTCGTCGCCGTTCCCGTGAGCAAGGTGCTGCATCTGAAGTCCGCGGTCACGGCACTGCCGGACGGGACGGTGATCGGCCACCTCCCCGAGGTGGACACGCCGTCGCTGTTCCCGCGCTTCCTGCCGGTGCCGGAGGAGTCCGGCGCACACGTCGTACACCTCGGCGGCGGAAGGCTGCTGATGGCGTCCAGCGCTCCGAAGACCGCGGAACTGCTCGCGGACCTCGGCCATGAACCCGTTCTCGTGGACATCAGCGAGTTCGAGAAGCTCGAAGGCTGTGTGACATGCCTCTCCGTCCGGCTTCGGGAGCTCTACGACTGAATGAGCGCGAACGGGACACCCGTACAGCCCCGCGACCTGGGCCTCCTGAGCGAGTCCGAACGAGGTCGGGCGGGCACCGAAAAGGGCTGAACCTTGCTCGCACACCCCTGCTGATCAGGGACTCTTTACACCCTACTTAACCTACGGTTTCGTAACCTACGGATACGTAGCCTACGATGCCGTAGGTTGCGAAACCCCGCTCAGTATTCTTCGCGTTTCCGCCCCGTCCCCCTGGAGCACCAGTGACGATCACTTCTCCCCACCTGTCCAGCCCGTCCTCCGACTGGACAGACGCTCGGCTGTTGTACGCGCTGGAGGAAGTGGTCGAGACCGAGCTCAACCGCCACCTGAAGGTGGCGAAGGACTGGATGCCGCACGAGTACGTGCCGTGGGGCGACGCCCGCAACTTCCCCGGCTTCTTCGAGGACGGCGAGGCCTGGGGCAAGGAGCAGTCCAAGGTCACCGAGCTCGGCCGTATCGCGCTGGTCGTCAACCTCCTCACCGAGGACAACCTGCCCAGCTACCACCACGAGATCGCCTCGCTCTTCGGCCGTGACGGCGCCTGGGGTACCTGGGTGCACCGCTGGACCGCGGAGGAGGGCCGGCACGGAATCGTGATGCGCGACTACCTGCTCGCCTCGCGCGCCGTGGACCCCGACCAGCTCGAGGCGTTCCGGATGATGCACATGAGTGAGGGCTTCGAGTCGGACAACCGCCACTCGATGCTGCACTCCGTCGCGTACGTCGCCTTCCAGGAGCTGGCGACCCGTGTCTCGCACCGCAACACCGGCCACCAGTCGGGCGACCCGGTCTGCGACCGCATGCTGGCGCGCATCGCGACCGACGAGAACCTGCACATGGTCTTCTACCGCAACCTCCTGAAGGCCGCGTTCGAGCTCGCCCCCGACCTGACGATGCAGGCCGTGCGTGACGTCGTCGTCAACTTCCGGATGCCCGGCCACGGCATGCCCGGCTTCGAGCGGGCCGCCGCGCAGATGGCCATCGGCGAGGTCTACAACATGCGCATCCACCACGACGACGTGCTCCAGCCGGTGCTGCGCCACCTCAAGGTCCTGGAGATCGACGGCCTCAACCCGCTGGGCCTCCAGGCGCAGGAGGAGCTCGGCCTCTACATGGGCGGTCTCGACTCGGAGGCCTCGAAGTTCGACGCGAAGCTCGCGGCCCGCAAGGCCCGCATGGCGGCCCGCGCCGCCGGCTGACCCCCGCGCCGCCCTTCGGGGCAACCCACCGAGATCACCTCACTCGTCGCCGTCATCCGGTCCAACGCCGCGTCCCGCACGCCGGCCACCGGGTGGCGGCGCGGTGCTGCCACCCGGCTCCCACCGCCAGACCGGGCGCTGGGGACACCGAGCGCAAGGGGGCGGCTCGGCCGCGACCGCGGCTTCGGTGTACCGGTCCCACCAGGTGTCGCGCAGCGCATCGAGCAGCGCCTGGGGCAGCGCGCTCAACTCCCGCTCGGCGGCGTGGAGAAAAGGGCCGGATGGCGTCTGCCGAGTGTTTTCCAGCGGGTGACGGCGTGGAAGAGTTCGGGCAGCGAGCGTGCGACTGTCCCGGCGTGCAGTCGGGCAGCAGCCGTGCGGCTTCCGCGTCGCCCCAGTTCTGGCGCAGGGTGTCCACCGGATGGTCGGCGAGCGTGGTTCGCCGCCCCGCGACGATGGCGCGCGGCAGTTCTCGGCGTAAACGCCTCCGGGGCGTCGTGAAGCGCCGACTCGAAGGCGGAGTCGGGCACGTGAAGGCTCTCGGCGACGCGCGGCGCGTGTCCGCGTACGAACGCGTCCGGGTCGGCCATTCGGTCCGCGATCCACTCGGTGTCCGGCCGACGGACGCGGCGACGACGGCGATCCCGCGTGCGTAGGGGCCGCGGGTCTCGAGTGTTTCCGGCACCGGCCGCGGCTGATCCGTCTCCCGTACCCACACGGCGAGTTCACATCAAAGTTTCTTGCCCAAGGAAGCACTCGGCGCATGCGCCGCGGATGGGCGAGGGGCTCGAGCGCGTTCAGCCAACTCTCGGCGTGCTGTTGCGGGCTGCGGGTCGTGCCGGGGATCGTGCCTGTCGGGGCCGCGCGGCGCGGGCCGATTTCCGATCCGAGGGTGGGCATCGGGCCGGGGGTACGCCCTGATGCGGTGGTCGGTCAGTTGCGTTCCGCGCGCCGGAGGCTGAGCCGTTCCTTCTCGGAGAGGCCGCCCCAGACGCCGAACCGCTCGTCGTTGTCGAGGGCGTAGTCGAGGCAGGCGGGGCGCATCGCGCACATTCCGCAGATGCGCTTCGCCTCCCGGACCGAGCTGCCCGGCTCGGGAAAGAAGAACTCGGCCCCGGTCTGCGCGCACAACGCCTGGTCCTGCCAGTCGATGTCGGGCGAGGCGTCGGTTTCGGTATCTGTGTCGGTCTGCATGGCGAGGATCGTGCCGTTCGATGAAAAACGTTCGATCAACGGCTCATCAACGCCAGGTCACAGCGGTGCCGTTCGGCCTTGCGACCTCCGTGATGATGGCCCGTGCGGCACCGGCCCCGCACGGCGGCGCGGGGGGGGGGGGGGGGGGGGGGCCGGCCGCCCCGGGCCCCGCCCCCCCCCCCCCCCCCCCCCCCCCCCCCCCCCCCCGCCCCCCCCCGCGCACCCCCC